>JAMHVA010000284.1:0-16780 GCA_035904625.1 Alphaproteobacteria bacterium
CAAGGGCGAATGAGGGTCGTTGGCGGCCTCGCCCGTGAAATCGCGGCGGAGCGTTCCCGCCATTTTGATGTGACCTGCGGTCATCTGTAACTCCCTGTAATCAAAAAGACATAATGAGAATATGCCTGTTCTGTCAAGAAAAGGGGCAAAAACCTGAAAAAACTTTACATTGCGCTGCGGGAGTTCTATTAACTCAGTGCAAATTCCACCCCTGTTCAGCCTCTGGCCGCGATGAAGGAGTTTGCCTCATGTCTCCCGTTTCCAAGATCAAATCTGCTTCCCTGCGCGAAGGATTGACCTTCGACGATGTTTTGCTGGTGCCGGCGGAATCGGAAATCCATCCTGCCGATGCGATCACGACGACAAAGCTGACTAAATCCATCACGCTGAATATCCCGTTGCTCTCCGCCGCGATGGATACGGTCACGGAATCGGATATGGCGATTGCAATGGCGCAGGCGGGAGGCCTTGGCATCCTTCACCGCAATATGGATCCGCAAGAGCAGGCGGATCTGGTCCGCCGCGTGAAGCGTTTTGAATCGGGCATGGTGGTGAACCCGATCACGATCGAACCCGATGCGACGCTGGCCGATGCGCTGGCGCTGATGAAGCACTACCGCATCTCCGGCTTTCCCGTGGCGGAAGCGAACGGCAAGCTGGTCGGTATCCTGACCAACCGTGATGTACGTTTCGCCGATAACGATCAGACGCCTGTGCGCGAACTGATGACGAAAGAAAACCTCGTCAAAGTCGTGAACGGTGTGAATAAGGATGAAGCGCGCAAGCTTCTTCACAAATTTCGTATCGAAAAATTACTGGTTGTTGATGAATCGGACCGCTGCATCGGTCTGATCACGGTCAAGGATATCGAGAAATCGACATTGTTCCCGAACGCCAGCAAGGATGCGCAAGGCCGCCTGATGGTGGGTGCGGCAGTCGGCACCGGCAATACCGGCGTTGAACGGGTTGAGGCGATGATGGATGCCGGTCTTGATGTCGTGGTGGTCGATACCGCTCACGGCCATTCAAAAAACGTGCTGGAGACTGTTGCACGCATCCGTAAGATCGTGGGTAAAGACCTGCAAGTCATTGCCGGTAATATCGCGACGGGTGATGCTGCCAGGGCGCTGATCGACGCGGGTGCCGATGCGGTCAAGGTCGGGATCGGTCCCGGCTCCATTTGCACCACCCGTGTGGTGGCCGGGGTGGGTGTGCCGCAGCTGACGGCGATCATGGATGTGGCGGAAGCCTGCGCGGCGTCGGGAACGCCGGTGATCGCTGATGGTGGTATCAAGTTTTCGGGCGATCTGGCCAAGGCGATTGCCGCCGGGGCCGATTGCGCCATGCTGGGCAGCCTGTTCGCGGGAACCGACGAAGCCCCGGGCGAGGTCATTTTGTATCAGGGCCGGTCATATAAAACCTATCGCGGCATGGGATCGGTGGGCGCGATGGTGCGCGGCTCCGCCGACCGTTATTTTCAAGGGGCCGTCAAATCAGCGCAGAAACTGGTGCCGGAAGGGATCGAGGGCCGCGTGCCGTACAAAGGCCCGGTGGGCAACGTCATCCACCAGATGGTGGGGGGCTTGCGGGCATCCATGGGCTATACCGGCAATAAAACAATTGCGGATATGAAGGCGAATGCTGAATTCCTGCGCATGACATCCGCCGGTTTCCGCGAAAGCCACGTCCACGATGTGACAATTACGCAGGAAGCCCCGAACTACCGCGCCAGCGAATAAGCAAATTTGACGCTGGAAGCCTGGTTCCGCTATAACGCTGGAAAAAGCGAGGACAAGACATGAACAATACAGTATATCACCGTGCAGACGTGACCGTTGGCCCCGGCCTGCCGACCCCCGGCGTCAAGGATATTGCGGAAGTATTTGGCACATCGACCGGCCAGATCGACCAGCAACGCGGCATTGAAACCATCGATGCGCAGCAGGGCGTTTATGGCATCGGCGTCACCGGTGCGGGCGCGGCAGACATAAAACGCGGCCCCTCTTCGGGGAATGCCCGCATTCATGACGATTTCTATATTCGCTAAATTTATAGTATAGATCTGTTTAGCATATGTTTCATATAAGACCCTGCACGCCGGAGGATGCTGCCGATCTGGCATATATCCCTGTCAAGGGCTGGCGTGCCAGCTATGGCGGGCTGGTTGAACAATCGTTCCTTGATGGTCTTGATCAGGACAAACGTGCGGCCGACTGGGTCAAGTGGCTGGCCGAGGGGACGGAAAGTCTGATTGCCCATGATGCTGCGGGCAAGCCCGCCGGGTTTATCGCCTTCAACAAACTGATGACGCCACCGCCCGGTATGTCGCCAGTGCGCCCGCTTTATACATCGGAAATTCTGGCGATCTATATCCTGCCCGATTACTGGCGGCAGGGTCTCGGCAAGCAACTGATGAAAAAGGCGGCTGAACGCTTGAAAGAGAAAAAGCACAAGTCGCTGTGCCTGTGGGTGCTGGAAAAGAATGCCCGCGGCAATGCCTTTTATAAAGCACTGGGCGGCCAGCGTTGCGGCAAGAAAGACGTTACCATCGGCAATCAGAAACTGACCGATGTCTGTTACGGCTGGCGGGATACGTCAGTCATCTAGGCCGCCTTCTCCATAAACGGATAATCAGTATAACCCGCAGGACCGCCCTTGTAGAAGGATTCGACCTGTGGCGTATTGAGCGGCGCGCCGGTCCGGAATCGTTCCACCAGATCAGGGTTGGCGATATACAGCGACCCAAACGCCACCGCATCGAGAATACCATCATCCAGCGCCTTCTGCGCTTTGGCAAAGTCGTAGGCATCGTTCCCGGCAATCACGCCGTCGTACACCTTGCGCATCGCGGTTGTCACGGTCAGGGGCTGGTTCGATGTCTCGCGCACATGCAGGAACGCCAGATCATGCTTGTTCAACTCCTTCGCGGCATAGGTGAAGGTGCCTTCCAGATTGCTGTCATGCATGCTCTGATAGCCGTTCATGGGGGAGAGGCGCAGGCCTGTTCGTTCCGGCCCGATGGCGGCGGTCACAGCCTCGACAACCTCGATCAGGAAGCGCGCGCGGTTTTGCACCGATCCACCATATTCATCAGTACGTACGTTTGAACCGTCGCGAAGGAACTGGTCGATCAGATAGCCGTTCGCGCCGTGAATTTCGACACCATCAAAACCGGCTTTCATCGCCCGCACGGCGGCCTTCTGATAATCATCAATCGTGCTTTGAATCTCGTCTTTGGTCAGCGCATGTGGGGTGATATAGGGCTTCTTGCCTTCGACCGAGCGATGAACGCCGTCTGCGGCAATCGCCGACGGGGCCACAGGTGTCTGGCCGTTCAGAAAATCCGGGTGGGACAGGCGGCCCATATGCCACAGCTGCAGGACGATATGCCCGCCCGCCTCATGCACGGCTCTCGTTGTCGATTGCCACGCTTTTTCCTGTGCGGCGGTATAAATACCCGGCGCATCTTTCCAACCGTACCCCATCGGGGAAATGGCGGTTGCTTCGCTGACGATCAGGCCCGCGCTGGCGCGCTGGGCATAATATTCGGCCATCAGGTCATTCGGAATCCGGCTTTCGCCTGCCCGCGCCCGCGTCAACGGGGCCATCCAGATACGATTTTTCAAGGAGAAAGCCCCGGCTTTTACGGGGTCGAACAGGCTCGGCATGGTGATGAGTGTCTCCTTCTGTCCTAAAATATCTAGAACAGTGGCACAGGCCCGGCAACCCTGCTATAAGCTCCCCCAAGGTGTTTTTATGTTAGCTTCAGCCCGTATACAGACCGCAATAGAACTTCTGGAAAGAACCGCCGCCAGCCGCATCCCGATGGATTCCACCATCGGCGATTACATGCGTCACCGTAAATATATCGGTTCTAAAGACCGCGCCGCGATTGTCGAGCGTGTCTATGCCGTCGAGCGCGCGCGTGCGCGTCTGGGGTGGTGGCTGGGGCATGTTGGCGCAGAGGATACAGCCCGCAATCGCCTGATCGCATGGTTGGTATTGGCCGAAGGCGAGGGCGTGAATGCCATCGATAAACTTTGTGACGGCAGCAAGTATGCGCCTCAACCCCTGCAGGATGATGAAAAGGACCTGATCGGAAAACTCTCCGGCAAGAAAATCGATTCCGAAACCGTGCCGGAAACCGAACGCGTCGAATGCCCGCCGCAATGGGAATCGCGCCTGCGCGAATTTTTCGGCAAAGAGTTCAAGGCCGAAATGGCCGCGATGCTGGGCACCGCGCCGCTGGACCTGCGCGTGAATACACGTTTGATTGACCGCGAGAATGCTGAGCGTGCATTGGCTGCTGATGGCATAGAAACCGATCCTACACGTATATCGCCATGGGGTTTGCGTTGCCGCAGCAAGGCATACCTGTCGGAAAGCAGGGTTTTCCGCGATGGCATGATCGAAATTCAGGATGAAGGATCACAACTGATCGCTTATGTCACTGGCGTGCAACCGGGTATGCAGGTTCTGGATTACTGCGCGGGTGCGGGCGGAAAAACGCTGGCGCTGGCGGCAGCGATGAAGAACAAGGGCCGCATTGTCGCGATGGATATCGCCGAAGGCCGCCTTGAAAAGGCGCGTCCGCGTTTTCGCCGTGCGGGTGTTGCTGACATTATTGAAGTACGCGCGCTGTCCGATGAGAAGAACCGCAAATGGCTGCGCCGTCAGAAAGAAAGCTTCGATGTTGTTCTGGTTGACGTACCGTGCAGCGGTACCGGCACATGGCGCCGCAATCCGGATATGCGCTGGCGCAATTACGGGCCGGGTCTTGATGAACTGATTGAAACGCAGGCTGATATTCTGGAGCGCGTGACCAAAGCGGTGAAGGTGGGTGGCAAGCTCGTATACGCCACATGCTCCCTTCTGCCGGATGAAAACGAAAACCAGATCGAAAAATTCCTGAGCACACATCCGGAATTTGAACTGCTGCCGCTGGATAAAATCTGGTCGGAGGGTAAAGCCCCCAGCAATCCCTACATGCGCCTGACCCCTCATCGTCATGATACGGATGGTTTTTTTGCCGCTGTTTTGCGCCGGAAAGAGTCCAGTCTGCCCTTGGAAGAACAGCGCTATATACCTGATTTTAATAATAAAAATCAGGATTGATTGACATTTTCCCGCAACAGGAGCTTTTTAAGCATTCTTGCGTATGATTCAAGAAGCGTAAAAACAAGCGAGTGAGTGGGATGTTCCCCGATTTACTACAAGCGTTCCAAAGTTTGCCCCAGCCAGAACGTCGCCAAAGATTGCTGGATGAAGGTTATGTCCGTATTCACGATTCCAGTGGAGTTTGTACGGTCTATCACAAACCTGATACGAACATCGTTCTGCGCTTTTCCATGCGCCCCGAAATGACGGCGCTGACGAACAAATACTTGACAGAGAATCAAGACAATCCGTTTTTGCCGCGCGTGTACGCACACAGTGCAATTGAGGGCGGCAAGCATGTGACAGTGATGGAAAAACTGATTTCCACGCAGGATCTGAATGATGATTTCGGGATCGATCTGCTGGGTCAGACGCGTGCCATCGCGACGTTCCCCTTTGGCGATAAGATACATGGCGCAGCACACCGTGGATTAGCCGGGGAAGATGGATTTTTAAAGGCCGTGCGTATTCTTGCAACATGCGCACGTGAATCTTTCAAGAACCCTTCCAGCAAGAATGAGTGCCTGTTTCTTGATCGCAATCCCGGCGGAGTCATGTATCGCATGGGAGCGGATGGAATGCCGTTCCCCGTTCTGGTTGATACATTGACCTATACGGCACCTTCAAAGCAACTCGAAGACCAGCTCGAGCGCATCTTTGCCCGTCTGCAGCGTTTTGAAGCCGCAGAAAGAAAAAGAACCCTTACGATCTCTCGCAAGGGTTCTCCGGAACCTGCATAAAGTATTAAGCAGCGGCTTTCTTGCGTTTCTCACGCATGACCTTGGCTGCCTTCACCAGATTGACCAGTGATGCCTCAACCTCCGGCCAGCCGCGTGTCTTCAGGCCGCAGTCCGGGTTGACCCACAATTGGTCTGCCGGAATAACTTTCTCGGCCTTTTCCAGCAAGCCTGTCATTTCGTCGGCTGACGGAACGCGCGGGGAATGGATATCCCAGACACCGGGGCCGATTTCATTCGGGTACTTGTAGGAAACGAATGCTTCCAGCAGTTCCATATGCGAACGTGATGTCTCGATCGAAATCACATCGGCATCCATCGCACCGACAGAATCAATGATGTCATTGAATTCCGAATAGCACATATGGGTATGGATCTGGGTTTCGTCCTTCACGCTGCACGATGACAGTTTGAAGGCTTCGACTGCCCATCCCAGATAAGCCTTCCAGTCGGCACGGCGCAAGGGCAGGCCCTCACGGATCGCCGGTTCGTCGATCTGGATGATGTTGATTCCGGATTTTTCAAGATCGGTTACTTCATCACGGATTGCGAGGGCGATCTGACGGGCGGTTTCCGAGCGCGGCTGGTCGTCACGAACGAACGACCATTGCAGGATCGTGATCGGGCCGGTCAGCATGCCCTTCATCGGGCGCTTGGTCAGCGACTGCGCGTACTCGCTCCAGCGCACAGTCATCGGCACCGGGCGTGATACGTCGCCGAAAATGATCGGCGGCTTGACGCAACGAGAACCGTAAGATTGTACCCAGCCGTTCTTGGTGAAGGTGAAGCCTTCCAGCTGTTCGCCGAAATATTCAACCATGTCGTTACGCTCGGCTTCGCCATGGACCAGAACGTCCATGTCGATCTTTTCCTGATAACGAACCACCAGTTCGATTTCTTTCTTCATCGCGGCATCGTAAGCGATTTCATCAATCGTGCCTTTCTTGAAATCAGCACGGGCTTTGCGGATTTCTTCCGTCTGCGGGAACGAACCGATGGATGTCGTCGGGAATGCCGGCAACTTCAGGGCGTCCTGCTGTTTCTGGCGGCGTGTTGCGAACGGGCTTTGGCGGTTGGCCATCGCCGGTGTCACGGCTTTGCTGGCCGCTTTCACCTTGCTGTTGTGGATGCGTTCAGACGTTTTACGGTCTTGCGCCACAGCGTCGCTGACTTTCAGTGTTGCGGAAATTGAATCGCGGCCTTCATCCAGTGCTTTGGCAATGGTAACGATTTCAAACAGTTTCTGCTTCGCAAATGCCAGCCAGCTTTTGATCTGGGGATCAAGAGCGGTTTCCTGATCCAGATCGTTCGGCGTATGCAGCAATGAACAGCTGGAGGATACGATGACGCGATCCTTACCCAGTTTGGCGACAACTTTCTCGGCAACATCCAGTGATGCGCTAATGTTGTTCTTCCAGATGTTGCGGCCATCGATCAGGCCCAGTGACAGAATTTTATCAGCAGGAAGTTTCGAAAGCACAGTATCCAGCTGGTCTGGTGCACGGCGCAGATCGACATGGATACCGTTCACCGGCAGGTTGACCGCGAGTTCGGTATTATCGCGCAGGCCCTCGAAGTAGGTGGAGATCATAATCTTCAGATTCGGAACAGCTTTGCGTATTTCGGCATAAGCATCCTTGTAAGCTTGCTTGTACTGGTCTTCCAGATCCAGAACCAGCGCAGGCTCATCAATCTGAACCCATTGTGCGCCCAGCGATTCCAGTTTCTTCAGCACTTCGATGTAAACCTTCACCAGTGACGGCACCAGTGTGCAGCGGCAGTCGGTGAAATCGGCGGCCTTCTTGGAAACGATCAGGAATGTCAGCGGGCCGACCAAAACAGGACGTGTTTCGATCTTGGCAGCCTTCGCTTCCAGATATTCTTCAAATGGCTTGGTGCTGGAGAGCGAGAATGTCTGGCCTTTTTGCAGCTCCGGTACGATGTAGTGGTAATTGGTGTCGAACCACTTGCTCATATCCATCGCGGTCACATGATCGTTGCCGCGCGCCATCGCGAAATATGTCTTGCTGTCGACGTTGCCGCCCTTCCAGTTGTAGCGCGGCGGCACCGCGCCGACCAGCGCGCAGGTATCCAGCACATGGTCGTACAGGGAAAAATCGTTAGAGGGGATATGATCGATCCCGGCTTCATGCTGCAGCTGCCAGTGGCGCATGCGCAGATTGCGGGCGGTATCCTGCAGATCGGATTCGGACGCTTTGCCCTTCCAGTACGCTTCGATTGATTTTTTCAGTTCACGCTGTACGCCAACACGGGGAAACCCCAGAGAAGAGGTGAGTACCATTTAAACGCTCCTTGCCTGTCTTGAGCCTTATGAGCTTTCAGCTTTTCCATCCGGCGGCGTCACATATCGGCTTGCGTATCTCTATACGCGACGCCTCATGTTCCTGACCGGATACAAAAGCTGCGTGCTCATATACATGTGCAATATTGCACGGCAATATTAAGGCACAAGCCCCAGGGTCTGGCAAGCTTTGTAAGGCAGGGAATCTTCATTAAGCGTATAGAAATGGATATGTGGCACCCCTTCTTTGACCAGCTCTTCGCATTGCCGGGTCAGTAATTCGCTGGCGGCTTCAGCAAACGCCGTCTGGTTGGACTTTAAGGGTTCCAAATGTGATTTGATCGCATCGGGTACGCTGGCCTGACAGGTCCCGGCAAAGCGGATCATGCGGTCGTAATTCAGAACCGGGATCACCCCCGGCACGATGGGGGTCAGGATGCCGGCGGCACTGGCCTGATCACGGAAACGCAGAAAAACTTGATTATCAAAGAAAAACTGGGTGATCGCCCGGGTGGCGCCCGCCTCGCACTTGCGTTTCAGATTGGCGATATCGGTCGCCAGATCCGGGGCTTCCGGGTGCTTTTCAGGATAGGCTGCGACACTGATTTCGAACGGGTGCTGCGCCAGCAATCCGGCGATCAGTTCGTTCGCATAATGGTAATAGGTTGAATCGGCATAGTTCAGCGGCGCGTCTGCCTTCGGGATGTCGCCACGCAGCGCGACGATATGGCGGATGCCGCTGTTCCACAGATTATCGGCCATCGCGCGGATATCGTCCTTGGTGGCGTTGATGCAGGTCAGGTGCGCGCCGGTCGGGATACTTGTCCGTTGCTGCGCCTTGCGGGCGGTTTCCAGTGTCCACTGGCGTGTCGAGCCGCCGGCGCCATAGGTGACAGTGATAAACGCAGGCTTGATTGATGCCAGCGTGTCGATCTTCTGCCACAGATGGGTTTCACCTTCGGTGGATTTGGGCGGGAAAAATTCAAAACTGACGGATACAGGACGAGTCATTTGAAACGGCTTTCTCGAAATAAAGGGATTTTAAGCGGCTTTTTCAGCCATGTTGTGCGGGTATACGGTGATGAAAGCGCGTATGGCCGCAGCCATATTCTTTTCCGCAAGGCGCGCGCCTTCCAAGGTCTGTTCGTGGCTCAGTTTTTCAAAACCCATACCGGCGGCGCGGTTGACGATGGCCGAAATCCCGATGCAGCGCAGGCCGCAATGACAGGCCACGATATTATCGGCCACAGTCGACATGCCAACGGCGTCAGCCCCCATCGTGCGGATCATGCGCACCTCGGCAGGGGTTTCGAATGTTGGCCCCAGCATGCCGAGATAAACGCCCTGATGCATATCGACACCGGCAGCGATGGATGTATCAACCAGCAGCTTACGTAAGCCTTCATCCCACGCTTCATCCTGCGGCGGGAAACGCGGTCCCCACTCGTCGTCATTCGGACCTTCCAAGGGGTTGCGTCCGGTGAAATTGATATGGTCACTGATCGCCATCAATGCGCCCGGTTCGATATCGGGGTGCAGCCCGCCCGCCGCATTGGTGATCAGCAGGCTTTCGACGCCGAGGGCTTTAAGCGTGCGGATCATCACTTTCAGGGCATCGGTGCCGACCCCTTCATACAGGTGCACGCGGCCTTTCAGGAAATAGACGGGAACATTGTTAACGGTGCCAATCCGCAAGGTTCCCTCATGGCCCTCTACCCCGGGCTTGGGAAAGCCGGGCAGGGCTGTGTAAGAAATAGTGGCTTTTTCATCCAGCAGGTCGGCAACCGCACCTAAGCCCGACCCCAGTATAACGGCCAGTGTGGGTGTCAATCCGCCCGCATTCTGGCGGATGAGTTCGGCAGAATGCCGGATCAGGCTGTTCAGGTCGGTCATGTGCGTCTCAAGTCCCTGTTATGCTTATATGCACCGCATTATTATGTATGCGGGGCGTCTTGCGGTCTGTCAAGCGCCCGCAAGCACAGGTAACGGGGATGAGGCGGCCTTTAAGGCCGGGGGGTGTCGCGCTGGGCCAGCGGTTTCACGAAACGGCTGCCTTTTTCGGTATCCCACGGGAAACGCACCCATACATTCTGGGCCACGCGCTCCTGAAACAGATCAACCAGCGATTCACCGGCCGGTTTGGCGAAGATCGTGACCACCAGCGGGTTGGTTGTGATATCGCGCACCAGCTTCAGCGTCGTGCCGGTATCGGCCAGATCATCGACCACCAGCACATCCGACAGAAATTCATCCGATGCCGGCTTCAGCAAGGTGGGCTTTTTAATCTTCTGGGAATCAACGATGTCATAAGTATCGATGCAGATATTCTCGACCCGGCGGATTTCCAGCTCGCGCGCCAGAACGCTGGCCGGGGCCATGCCGCCGCGCGTGATGACCAGCATTTTGTCGAAATGACGGCCCCTGTCGAGGATACGCTGCGCCAGCGCACGGCAATGTTCCTGCACTTCGTCCCATGTCACGTATTTTTCTTCTTTATAGGTCGGGGACTTTTCGCTCATGCTGATACTCCGTTGTAATTTTTCAAATCGGGATTGATGGATTGCAGTCTGGCCCATTCATGCTGGCCGTGATTGGCAAAGGGCGTGATGCGAACGACGCGCAATACGGAATGCGGATTGTTATAGGGGCGTGTGGCAATCGCACGGAACAGATCGTCATTGCTGACGGCAGGGGCTTCAGGCTGAATATTGCCAGCGCTGGAAACCCGCACCAGACGCGCGATATTGGCCCATTGCGCTTCAGCATAGGCCAGGGGCCCGATTTGCGGCGTAAATGTGTAAAGCGTCGCACGCTGCAAATCCCATGGCTCTGCCGCGCCCCGTTGCTTTTGCTGCTGGCAGGCGGCACGCATCGCGGTGACTTCCGGCACGAATGTAAAATGCTTACTGCGTTCATCCTGCCCGGCAATGACATGATCACCCGTGACCAGCGCAACAGGCGCACCAGCCAGTACCTGTTTCACCGCATCGGGTACGTCGTCAATCTGCGCACTCTCGATCCGGATCAGGCGCGCGCTTTCCGGTTTCGTCATGTCGGCGTGGTATGGCTCATCGTTAAACCCGGCGACATGCAGCGTGTCGGCATAGGTTGCGCCATAAGCGACGATGAAATGACCCTCGACCAGCAACTGCTCATCGATCAGGATGCGCGCCAGAATCTCGATCTTGGCATGGCACGCCGGGCAGCTCTCGCCGCTGGATGCGACAACGACCGCGACCTTGCCCGCATCCATGTTCTTGAGATTGGCTTTCAGTGCGCGGACGTTTTCCGGGCTTAACGCCTGATCTTCAGCGTGCGCACTGCCTACCCCGGTTTCCAGCACGGCATTCCCGGCAATCTCGCCGATCTGTAAGACATGATGACTGGTCAGATTGACGATATTCAGGGAAGCGCCAAACGGCCCGCCGCGCCCCTCGCGCACGTTCTCGACCGCGGCCATATCGGCCTCATCGACCAGTTTTTTAAGGATTTCCTGCGGGATCAGCTCTGTCATAACGGGGGGATTTATAGTATGGTGCCCGCATATCCGCAACTTTTGTCCGATAGGCAGCAAAATGGCCGCGATCCAGCCCGAAAACGCCCCCCCCAGCGCAACAACAGCCCTCCCTCAGCACGACCGGATTTTGATCCTCGATTTCGGCTCTCAGGTGACGCAGCTGATCGCGCGGCGGGTGCGGGAATCCGGGGTTTATTGCGAAATCTGGCCGTTTAATCAGGCCGATGACGCCCGGATCAAGGCCTTTCATCCGAAGGGGATTATCCTTTCCGGCGGCCCCGCCAGCGTGACGGAAGCCAAATCGCCCCGCGCCCCGCAGACTGTATTCGATATGGGCGTTCCGGTGTTTGGCATCTGCTATGGCCAGCAAACCATGGTCGAACAACTGGGCGGCAAGGTTGAGGCCGGGCATTCCCGCGAATTTGGCCGCGCCTATGTCGAGGTTACCGAACACAACACCCTGTTAAACGGCGTCTGGGACAAGGGCGCGAAAGAACAGGTCTGGATGTCGCACGGCGACCGCGTGACCAAACTGCCTGAGGGATTCCGCGTGGTCGGCACATCCGAAGGCGCACCCTATGCGGTGATCGCCAACGATGACCGTAAATATTACGCGGTGCAGTTCCACCCGGAAGTGGTGCATACACCGCATGGCGCGGCCCTGCTGAAAAACTTCACCCACGGCGTCTGCGGTTGCCACGGCGACTGGACGATGGCGGCCTTCAAGGAAGAGGCGATTGCCAAAATCCGTAAACAGGTCGGTAACGGCAAGGTCATCTGCGGTCTCTCCGGTGGCGTCGATTCAACGGTGGCCGCTGTGCTGCTGCACGAAGCGATTGGCGATCAACTCACCTGCATTTACGTGGATACAGGTTTAATGCGTGCGGGCGAAAGCGATCAGGTCGTCAATCTGTTCCGTAATCACTACAACATTCCACTGATCCATGAAGATGCGTCCGAGAAATTCTTGAGCGGTCTGGAGGGGATCAGCGATCCCGAAATGAAACGCAAACTGATCGGCACCATGTTTATCGAGGTGTTTGAGATGTTAAGCAAGCGTGTCGGCGGCGCTGACTTCCTTGCACAGGGCACGCTTTATCCCGACGTGATTGAATCGGTTTCTTTCACCGGCGGCCCCTCGGTCACGATCAAATCGCACCACAATGTCGGCGGCCTGCCCGAACGTATGAACCTGAAACTGGTGGAACCCTTACGCGAATTGTTCAAGGACGAAGTGCGCGCCTTGGGTGTTGAACTGGGCCTCCATCCTGATTTCGTCAAACGCCACCCGTTCCCGGGGCCGGGTCTTGCGATCCGCATCCCCGGTGAAATCACGGGCGAGAAACTCGAAATCCTGCGCAAGGCCGATACAATCTATCTGGAAGAGATTAGAAATGCCGGTCTGTATGATGCGATCTGGCAAGCCTTCGTCGTGCTGCTGCCTGTGCGCTCGGTCGGCGTCATGGGCGATGGCCGCAGCTATGATTATGTCTGCGCGCTGCGCGCGGTGACATCCACCGACGGCATGACCGCCGACTTCTTCCATTTCGATCATGAATTCTTAGGGCGCGTCGCGACCCGCATCATCAACGAAGTCCGCGGCATCAACCGCGTGACCTACGACATCACATCCAAACCACCGGGAACAATTGAGTGGGAGTAACAGCAGATTTAATTATTATTAAATATCAAATACTTAGTATTTATACTTTACTACAAACTGTTTGCAAACTAGCATGATTTTCAATCATTTAGTTCGGTTGACTTCAAAGGTTGTTGCAAACTGTGGACACCATAGAAAACAATTACAAACTCAAGAACTCAAAAGCCTACCTAAATCAGTATCCGATTTATGGTGGAAAGGGAGTTATATATACAACACCAGCATCAAACGGGATTTATCAATTCCGATGCTGGATTCCTGAAGAGAAAAAATACTACCGAAAGACGCTGCAAACTCGTCATAGAGATGAAGCTGTAAAGCTGGGCGAAGAAGAGATGCTCGGTGTTCTGACCAAGGTCAAAACAGGTCATAAAATCTTCGGACATAGTTGGGGTGAGTTATGCGAAGAGTTTTTAGAATATACGAAAGAGCGCGAACTGACAGGACGCATTACAAATGGTCGCTATAGAACAATTAAAACGCAATTGCACAGGCATATCGTTCCATATCTGAACGCGAATCTTAGGGTTAGCGAGATAGATGTGAATTCATTCATGGACTACGGTCTTCACCGCCGAAAAGAAAATCCAGAAGTTCATGACGTTACGATTAGAAATGAATACACCACGGTCAACTCGATTATAAAATGGGGTTTCCGCAAGCGTTACTTTCCATTTGAAAAATGCAATGTAGAGCAGATCAAGATTACTGAACCGCCCAGACGAGATACATTCACGCTGGATGAGTATAAAATTTTATATACAAAAGCCCGTGAATGGGTGAAAGACGCTGACACCGAAAAAGAAAAATACTATCGACAAATTATTAGGGACTTTGTCCTGATAAAGTCGAATTGCTTTTGCCGCTTTGGTGAGTTGCGTTTTCTTAAATGGGGTATGGTCAAGATCATCAAGCGGGATGATGAGCAGTATATGCAGTTGGACTTGCCGAAAGAGATTTGCAAGAACCGAAAATCCCGTACAGTTTTTTCCAGAGGCGGGAAATATCTTGCGCGAATTAAAGAATATTCAAAGTTCACAGGCAAAGATGATTATGTTTTTGTCCATCAAGACCGTAATGAACCAGTGTCAAAATCAGAATATTATAGATTTTGGACAAAGTTGATTGCGTTCTCAGGGCTTAGTGAACTGGATAAAGACCTATCATATTATTCACTGCGGCACTTTGGCATAAC
Organism: Alphaproteobacteria bacterium; assembly: GCA_035904625.1. Taxonomy (GTDB): domain Bacteria; phylum Pseudomonadota; class Alphaproteobacteria; order Micavibrionales; family Micavibrionaceae; genus Micavibrio_C. The sequence goes on from JAMHVA010000284.1 coordinate 14,572, forward strand.
AGCGCGTCTTTACGCTGGCGTTGCTCATTACGAGGTGGCAAAACTGGCGGGAACAAGCGTGTTGTTTATAGAGCAACACTATGAGCACCTTGATATGTCGAAGCTGATGGATAGCGCGTCAAGATCGTTCCGTGTGGACAAAGATGGAATGATTGTCAGAGATTAGAGATCCTCTCCTAATCACAAAATTATGGCAAAATTTTTTCTTAAATGACTCGCAAAATTGGGACTTCATCGGTTAGGTTCAATCTAGAATTAGCCAGAAGGTAGCGATCATGCGAATAAATAAAATCACTGTACAAAATTTCCGCTCGATAAAAGAAGCTGAAATCACACCAGATTCTTTTAATTTTTTTGTCGGTCAGAATAATCATGGAAAAACTAATTTCTTTGATGCCCTTGATTATTTTTATAATGGAATCGCACGAGGACAAAGTTTGAATGATTTAAGATTCAATCACGATTCTGCGTTAGATGTAGTCGTAGCTGTAGAGTTTGCCGATGTTCAGAATGGCGTAGAGACCATGAAGAACGAGAAAAATAAAGAAACAGTCAGAAAGATGTTAGGTGATAACCAGACTATTACGCTATCTCGCAAAAATGACGAGAAGTGGCAAATCATTGTTGGGGGAGAGACTCTAGAAAAGAATCCTACAGGCTTTGAGAACGCAACTAAGGATTTTTTGCCACGCTTAGAGTATGTAAGCACAAAAAAATATTTTGATGATGTTGGTAAGTTCGATAAAAAGACGCCGATCGGCATAATGCTATCAGGCGTTTTAGAAGCTATTATCGAGAAGAACGATAATTACCGTCAATTAAAAGAGAAATTCTCTGAACTTTTCGAAGGAGAAGGCTCGCAGGTATTTACGGAATTGAAAAATATGAGCGGTTCTGTTGAGGTTTACCTAAAGAAGCAGTTTCCTGATTGTGCCTCTGTGAGATTTGAAATTAGTCCTCCGCAATTTACTGAGTATCTTAAAAATTTTGATACCCATGTTGACGATGGGATTGAGACCGCGGTTTCTAACAAAGGCGACGGTATGCAGAGGGCATTGATGCTTGCGATTATCCAAGCATATGCTGACTACAGGAGGAAGGAAGAGGATGCAGGAAAATCATTTATCTTCTTGATTGACGAAGCTGAGTTGCACTTGCATCCTACGGCGCAAAGGAAATTGAAAAGGGCGCTGTTTGATATTTGCTCAAATGGGGATCAAGTTTTTGTGAATACACATTCCTCTGTTTTAATCACTGAAAATTTTGATAAACAGAGCATTTTCAAAGTAGAGAAGACTGAGAAGATTACAGGTATTTCTCAAATTATGAATGATAATGAAAGACAGAATATTATATACGATCTTTTGGGTGGCTCACCGACGGATTTGCTTCTTCCCTCGAATTTTATTGTAGTTGAAGGGGAATCTGAGCAAATTTTGTTAGAGGGAATTACAAAAAGATTTTATGAAGATAAGCCGAATATTAAGGTAATACCTGCTAACGGCTTTGTTTCTCAAGCTGGTCGTGTCATTGATGCGATTAACAAACTATATGCACCACTATCCCCCATCTACGGTGGTAAGATAGTTATTCTTCTCGACGCTCCGAATTCTCGTGAGTTAGCTGGATACCAAGCATTTCGGAAACAGTACGGTGATATAAATGTGTCTGGAAGAATGTTTGATTTAGGCGTTGATTCTCTGGAGGCTTATTATCCTCAAACATTAATTGAGGGCAGAAATGTTGGAGAAAAAAAGAAATTAGCCAAATATGTTTCAAACAACATCACAAAAGAACAGTTTGAAGCAGAGATGCCAATTGTCTTCTCTGCTTTACAGAAGTGTTGGGAACTTTCCTATGGTGTCAATGCAGAGAATCAGGCAGAAGCTAGGGATGCAGCTTAGGTTTCTCAAGAACTAAATCCGCCAGTTCACAATCCAGCACTTTCGCAATTGTGACCAATGCCTTTATGGTCACATTCATCTTTCCGTTCTCAATCTCGGACAGATATGATGTTTCATGCCTGCGAAATGGATGCTCGCAGGAAAACAAGGCTATCAAAATGGAAAATTCCTTTTGTAGAAGAATATATTGTTCATCCAGTGGACTGGCTATCATGGTTTCATTCTTATTTTTTGAAAGTGTTTAATGACTATGGAAGAAATTTTTGGTTGCCCTGGGTCTGGTTTTTTGGATTAATTCCTTGGTT
>JAMHVA010000285.1:0-2473 GCA_035904625.1 Alphaproteobacteria bacterium
GTCCTGAAGCAGGAGAGCCTGCAGATTGCGCAGGCTGCCCGAGGCGGAATGGATACGCGTGGCTATGAACTGGCCACAAATGACGCCGGAGCGGCGGCACGTCCGACCTATCAGGAAGCGGCATACGACCCCGTTCAGGATCCCGGTTATAATGCCGGATATAGCGAGCCTGTGAGCCGTCAGGTTTTGACGGCCCCGTCCGATAGTGGAGGGCCTATTCAGACCGCGTTGCCCGGACATCTGAAGGAAGGCGAGTTTTATCCGGATCCGGTGGTAATGGAGCGCCCGGTTACCCCCACGAATATTTTCGTTCAGGCGGGCGCTTTCAGTGTTTATGACAATGCTGTAAAATTGCAGCAGAGGCTGGGGGCATTTGATAAGGCTTCGGTTACACCGATTGAGGGACGGGGGCAGACCTTATACAGGGTCAGGCTGGGTCCGGTGCGCACCGTTGAGGACGCGGACGCTTTGCTGAACAGAGTTGTGAATTCAGGGCATAAAGACGCCATCATCGTGGTTGAATAATCGGCCAAAATCCCTATTCTGGGGCTTTCCTTTCCTGAGTTCGCGAGGGTGCCCAGAACCATGTCCGTTATCCGCTCTTTTGTTTTCATATTCTTTGCCTTGTTTGTGATTGTCGGGGCGCCTGCCGCCTTCGCGCAGGACACGACGGCAAAGCAAGCTATCGTCGTGGATTACAACACGGGCTATGTCCTTTATGAAAAAAATGCCGATGAACGGATGGCGCCGTCATCGATGACGAAAGTCATGACGACGTATCTGGCGTTCGATGCCATCGATCAGGGTCGGGTCAAACTGGACCAGACATTCCACATCAGCGAGAAAGCATGGAAGACGGGCGGGTCCCGTATGTTCGTTCAAGTGGGGACGGATGTGAAGGTCGAGGACTTGCTGCGTGGCGTGATTGTTCAGTCGGGGAACGATGCGACTGTGGCGCTGGCGGAAGGCCTTGGCGGTTCCGAAGAGATGTTTGCCGACATGATGAACAAGAAAGCGCAAGAGCTGGGCATGAAGAATTCCCATTTCATGAATTCGCACGGTCTGGCGGAAGAAGAGCATTTCTCCACCGCGCGCGATCTCGCTATTCTGGCGTCGCACAGCGTGAACGACCATCCCAAGCATTATCATTATCATGCCGAGAAAGAGTTCACGTACAACAACATCAAGCAGCCAAACCGCAATCCGCTGTTGTTCCGGAATATCGGCGCTGACGGCCTGAAGACGGGGCATACCGATGCCGGAGGCTATGGCTTGATTGGTACAGCTGTAAACGACAAGGGTCGCCGCGTGGTTGTTGTCGTCAACGGTCTGGCCAGCGAGAAAGAGCGTGCCGAGCAGGCGACGCAACTGGTGACATGGGGCCTCAACGGTTTTGAAGATGTAACCCTCTTTAAAGCCGGTGATGTTGTCGATCAGGCGGAAACCATTCTGGGCAAACAGGCAAATGTACCGCTGACGGTCGAAAGGGACGTTCGGGTTCCTGTGCCGGTGGCCTTGCGTAATGATCTGAAAGTCGAGGTCGTTTATAACGGTCCCGTGCAGGCACCGATTAAAAAGGGTGACAAAATCGGAACGCTGAAAGTCAGCGTTCCGCGTGTCACTGATTTTGAGGTGCCGCTGGTCGCCGCGCAGGATGTTGAGAAGATCGGCTTTTTCGCCGGGGCCTTTGCCAAGGTGTTCCTGCTGCTTGATGGCGGAAAAGGCCAGTAACGATTAGGGTATAACGACTTTATGGCGCGGGGCATGTTTATTACTCTGGAAGGGGGCGAAGGGTCTGGGAAAAGCACCCAGATACGCCTGCTTGCGGATGCTCTGCGTGTCATGGGGCGGAGTGTTGTAACCACGCGTGAACCTGGCGGGACGCCTGAAGCAGAGAAAATCAGAGATTTCCTTGTGAAGCGTGATGGCGGTAACTGGACGCCGATGGCCGAATGCATGCTGCTTTATGCTGCCCGTCAGATGCATGTTGAGAACCTGATAAAGCCCGCGCTGGCCGAAGGTAAGTTGGTGGTCTCTGACCGCTTTTCTGATTCAACCCGTGCTTATCAAAGCTTCGGTCATGGTTTGCCGTTGGAAACTATCGAGCAGATCGATCATCTGGCATTGGGTGGGTTTAAGCCTGATCTGACTTTCATTCTCGATTTGCCGGTGGAAACCGGTCTGGCTCGTGCAGGCAAGCGAATGGATGTCGATCAGTCGCAGGAAGATCGCTTTGAGAAACTGGGCACGAGCTTCCATGATCGGCTGCGTCAGGGTTATCTGCAAATTGCCAAGGCAAATCCGGAACGTTGTGTTGTGATCGATGCGACGCGCTCGATTGAGAAGATATCTGCCGATCTTGCAAAGCATGTTCAGGAGCGTTTGCCATGAGCATGTTTGATGATTTTGATGAAGACGATGTTGTCGATACACCGGAAGCGGGCGCTTATGTTCAGGCCGCTGCGGGTGAGTT
>JAMHVA010000286.1:0-6538 GCA_035904625.1 Alphaproteobacteria bacterium
CTTGCAGTTCATATTCAACAGCCTGACCTTCGTTCAGCGTCTGCAGTCCGGCTTTTTGTACGGCTGTGATATGAACGAAAACATCGTTACCGCCTGCATCAGGGGTAATAAATCCGAAACCTTTTGTGGTGTTGAACCATTTTACTTTGCCGCGCTGGGCCATCCTGCACTCCATACTGTGTGATGTGTTAAAAAATAAAACGCCCTTCCGCTATCAGGCCGGAATGGGCGGTAACACATCATGGTCCACGCACGTCAATCAAAGCCCTGACAACTTTTCAGGTTGGTAAGAAGATAAACCCAAACCGGGGCTTTTGCAATCGATATTCCCTGAAACCTGTCAAAAACCGCAGACTTCCGCGCTTTTATGGAAGATTCAGACGGTCGGGCGCAGATAAATATGGCGTGCGCGCGCATTCGGCTGTGACGGCGGATATTCAGCCGGAATCGTCAGCTTGCCGTCCTTTTCCGAACCATAGGTGCGGAACATGCTTAACGCGAATGTAATGGCCGCCGTTGCGGCCTCGGATTTACGGGACGTCGATGTATAGAGCCCTTTATCCTGCAGGTATTCGATAACGCGATTCAGCGCATGGGTATCAACATCGGCGGGCATCCATGCCGTACGCTGATCATGAAGATCCTGGGCCAGCGACATATGACACGCCATCAGAGATTCCACACACACGCGGTTTTTGCCATCACGGCTCTGATACGACAATCTTTGTTCAGGGGCGGATTCGGTGTCACGAATGGCAGCCTGCGTGATCGCGAAAGCGGCAGAGAGTGCATCATGACGACGGCGAATGCCTGTTTCTTCAGCGAATTCATTCAGGCGGCGTAATGTAACATTTGGCAAAAGCATCTATTTCGTCCTTATATTTTTACAATTCAGCGCGCAGGTTGATCGGGCGCAATGCACATTCCATCGGATTTCGCTTATCGACCACCGGCACAATAATCCTGTCTTTTCCTTCCAGAGGCATATTGTTGTAGACCGCAAGGCCCAGCGACATCATGGCCGCAAGGCGTTCATGCGTTTGCCCAAAATCACGCATCTGTCTGTCGCTGATCAGGGGGTCGTTTACACGAGAAAGAGCAACATCATCCACATCAATCTCAACCGCATTTCCTTCCTGATAAAACAGGCGGACACTTTCCATGTTTCCGTCCAGAAGCTCGCTCGCGGCAATCGAAGACTCAGCCCTTTCGGATGATTTGATCCGAAGACCGCTTTCTTCATCCCGCCCCAGTTCGCGACACACCACCAGAAGGGCGGCAATCGCCTGCTGCGGTGATGAAAATCCGACCTCATCATTGAACACCTGAAAAAGGTCGTGCGTCCTTTTCGGAATCGATACAGTCGCCATGACACCCTCATTTATTATTTTTATTACGGAAATATATGCCTCTTGCGGGGTAATCGCAAACTTATTAGACATCAAGTCTTGTAATTTTATTACAAAAACCTAGGGTTTCCGGTGTTTTTCAAGGAGTCCGTCTAGTACGGCGATGCATTCCTCACCAAAATAATGGCGCAAATCGCTGCGCGCCCCTTCGTAAAGGCTGGGCCCCTGATCACGACAAATCAGTTCGTTATCAAGAATTTCATCAGACGGGCACAGGCACCCTTCGGCAAATGTCACCGGAAAAATGGCACTGACCAGCGGTTTGATATCGTTAAAATTCATACCCTCCTGTACGGCAAAACTGTGCAGGAGGCACCCGCGCCCTGTGCGGTTCAGGAAAATGCAGGCTCCGTCTTTGACCTTCGTGCGCGTGACTTTCCCACCGGGGAAATGCGCATCGCTTTCATATCCATCTTCAAACCATTCATCGCGCTTTGATCCCACGAACGGTTCAAGCCTGTCAGCAACATTCATGATGCGCGAAACATTCTCGATATCAACATCGACACCGTACTGGCAGCAACTATCGCCGCAAAACGAACATTGCATGCAATCGGCAAAATACGTGCGCTGAAAAATAGCACTATCGATGCGGTCAATGACCGGTGCGCCATGGATGGAAGGATAAGGCTTATCGAGCGTTATAATCATGAAGACATCATAGCGACTGTACCGGAATACGCGCAATCCGGCGGCTTAAGTATGCGAACGGCGTATCCACAATAATCACAAAGGCCTTGACGGCATACGCGACTGCGGCCAGCGCCAGCCAGCCATCAAAAACGCCATAAAACGCCAGAAACGCAAACGCGAATGTATCAAAGAACTGTGAAATCAGGGTACTGACATTATTGCGCAGCCACAACCGGCTATCACCACTGCGTCGTTTCATCCAGTCATAAAGCGCGATATCGATCCGCTGGCTGATGTAATAAACCACCAGCCCGACAACCACGATCCGTAACGACATCGAAAACACGATATCCATCGCATCGGAAAGCGATTGCACGTCGGCCGCCGGATCGGCAATGCGCACGGCCTGCAGATAAATCTGGAACAGGATCATGGCGAACACGCTTAAACGCGCCGTATCGACGGCAACCGCCTTGCCGTAATTTTCTGTCAGCACGTCAGTGGCCAGAAAGATCGTTACATAGAGGGCCGTGCCCAGCGTAATCGGCAGGCCAAAAACCTCAACCACTTTGGCATCGGTTATACCCAGCAGGACCATCATCATGATGATCAGGCCCTGAATCCATGCCTGCCCGCGCCACGCCGCCACGGGGATCGACAGCATCCCTAAAACCATAACCAGAAAGAAAAGAACTTCATTCGACATGACCGCCATCATAGAAGATTTGATATTGTTGGGAATGGCCTTTTGCCCCTAGAATGCCCCTGAACAAGCACAGGGATACGCAGCCATGAATAAAAAGACATTTTCGTTGAAAGACGGCTTCAACCATAAAGTCCGGATCGTACTGGCCGATTTCGCTCATATCGCCGTCTGGAAAGACCTTTGCCGCGTGGATTTTTGGAAAAGCAGCGGCGGAATTATGAACCAAAGCCTGCGTCTGACCCCGGAAACACTGGAGCCCGGACTGGCCGCGATCGTCACACGGTTCAAGGATCACGGCATCGACCTGCTGGCGCTGGAGGGAAACAACCCCGACAAGGCGCGCGATTACCGTTTTTATTTCCGCCCCGAAAGCATCGATTATTTCGAGGACGATTTTCACGAACCGGGATACGGCAAAAAGCCCCTGCCCGCGATCACGATCGAAGGCGTTCCGTTCTTTGTCAGCGCCGCCGAGAGAGAGGCCTTCAAGGCGGCCCTGACCGGGCGAACACCCCCCGGCACATGGATTGAATTCACAGAAACCGCAGCAGACCCGCTGCAGACCGCCCGCGGGCATTACGGATTCAGGAAAGACAGGATTGTCGATATGTTCGCCGTCCCGGAAAAGGGACACCTGGCGGTTACAACCCCCGATCTGTACCGCTCCTTCGTACCGATGACAGCCCCGGAAAGCAAAATCGATGAGATCGCCCGGCACCTGCCGCAACTGGTGGATTCAGGGGCGCCCCGCACGGCCTATCCGCTTTACTACGCGCCGGATTTCTACCCGCCGCACCGCCGGCATCATGTAAACATCGTTATGAAGATCTAGCCCCCGGGCCCTCCGGCGTGCCCGGAGATAGAGAAAACTTGCACCACCTGAGAGCCTTCAGGCATGATGGCCATATGACAAACCTCTTCAGGAATCTCCCGCGTGTTGCACCCGTCTCCGGCGTTTTTGCAGCAGCCCATGGCGATCATGACGCCGAGCATGACCGGGAGCGCAGGCGCGCCGCCCATCAGCCCCCGGCGTCGACTACCCTGGCGCAGCATGACCCACGCCCCGGTGAGTCCCTCAGCGAGAGCACGATTGTAGAACTCGGGGCTGCGGCTACCGATCAGGACATTCTTGTCTATGGCTATGAACCGCGCACGAAGCGTCTTGTATTGCACCGGCAACACCTCGGGTAAGGTAAGGTCACGACACACCCCCCGCGCCATCAAGCGGGCCCAAGACAGCATGCCGGGGACTTATCGCACCACCGGGATTCGTAAAGGGTGCTGGATATTCACGCTGCCAGACACAAAATCTTGCGATACGCTCTTACCCGATTCAATATGACCACGGAAAAGATTTAAGTTACCACCAAAGCGACCCCTGCTAAGCGGCCGTGTTGCATCAGAATTTTTCCATCGTGCGTGATAACAACACAATCGCCAAGATGCTTCTTATAAGTCGCCATATCAGCGGATTTAATATCGACCGCACGTATCGTATTTATATAATACATAGGAGTTAGCTCTATAAAGTTTCAGCCCAGTCAATGGCGGTACCATCTTCAAATGTTTTTAAGCGCTGCCAAGCGCTATTAAGCAGATAGGCCAAAGCCGCCAACGGAATATCATTATCAAATGTATTAACGCTGACGCTGTGATCATCATCGCTGCAGAACACTTCAGCTAACACATCGCCACCATCACTGAGTAGCTCAAGTCCTATGCCATTGCGCTCTACATCTGAAAAGATTTGCGTTTTATATGCCATAAGAATAACTCCATTCATAAAGAAAAAACCCGATGAGATCTTTCGATCCATCGGGCTTTTAGAATTTCGTGTTTAGGTTTGCTTGTTTACAACAGACGGACTTAGAAGACCTGGCAACGACCGACTCTCCCACGTCTTAAGACGCAGTACCATTGGCGCTGTAGTTTTTCACGGCCCAGTTCGGAATGGGATGGGGTGTTTCACTTACGCTAAAGTCACCAGATCATCTAAATCCGCCTGTTGCAAAATTGTCTGAACGTAGATACCGCTTTGTATTTTAGCTGCTTCACGCACCAGACATGCTTAGCATGTTTAATACTGGGCGCAGTGAAATCAAGCCGATCGAGCAATTAGTAACGGTTAGCTTCAAGTATTACTACTCTTCCACATCCGTCCTATCAACGTGGTGGTCTTCCACGGCTCTAATAGGGAATACTAGTTTTGAGGGGGGCTTCCTACTTAGATGCATTCAGCAGTTATCCCTTCCACACATAGCTACCCGGCTCTTGCCGCTGGCGCGACAACCGGTACACCAGAGGTGTGTCCATCCCGGTCCTCTCGTACTAAGGACAGATCCTCTCAATATTCCAACACCCACGGCAGATAGGGACCGAACTGTCTCACGACGTTCTGAACCCAGCTCACGTACCTCTTTAAATGGCGAACAGCCATACCCTTGGGACCTGCTCCAGCCCCAGGATGAGATGAGCCGACATCGAGGTGCCAAACAGCGCCGTCGCTGTGGACGCTTGGGCGCTATCAGCCTGTTATCCCTAGAGTACCTTTTATTCGTTGAGCGATGGCCCTTCCATGCGGAACCACCGGATCACTATGACCGACTTTCGTCTCTGCTCCACTTGTCAGTGTTACAGTCAGGCAGGCTTTTGCCATTGCACTCGTAGGTTGATTTCCGACCAACCTGAGCCTACCATCGCGCGCCTCCGTTACAATTTGGGAGGCGACCGCCCCAGTCAAACTGCCTACCATGCAGGGTCCCTGTCCCCGATAAGGGGACGAGGTTAGACATCACGAAAATCAAGGGTGGTATTTCACTAATGACTCCACTCAGGCTAGCGCCCAAGCTTCAAAGTCTCCCACCTATGCTACACATAACAAGCGTAATGCCACTGCAAAGCTACAGTAAAGGTTCATAGGGTCTTTCCGTCTGACCGCGGGTACCTCGCATCTTCACGAGGAATTCAATTTCGCTGAGTCGATGCTGGAGACAGCGGGGAAGTCGTTACGCCATTCGTGCAGGTCGGAACTTACCCGACAAGGAATTTCGCTACCTTAGGACCGTTATAGTTACGGCCGCCGTTTACCGGGACTTCGATTCAGAGCGTTAACCCCTCCTCTTAATCTTCCGGCACCGGGCAGGCGTCAGACCCTATACGTCATCTTACGATTTCGCAGAGCCCTGTGTTTTTGATAAACAGTCGCTACCCCCTGGCTTGTGCCCCCCATAAATGGTTGCCCAGATATGGGGCTTGCTTATCCCGAAGTTACGCAAGTAATTTGCCGAGTTCCTTCAACATCGTTCTCTCAAGCGCCTTGGTATACTCTACCAACCCACCTGTGTCGGTTTAGGGTACGGTCTATAATGATGGGGCTATTTCCTGGAAGTCCCAGGCTGCCAACTCAATCCAATTAGAATTGACAGCTTTCGGCCTTCGTCACCTCCATCAGGCCCACGAATATTAACGTGGTTCCCATCGACTACACCTTTCGGTCTCGCCTTAGGGGCCGGCTCACCCTGCGTGGATTAACCTTGCGCAGGAACCCTTGGGTTTTCGGCGACAGTGATTCTCACACTGTTTGTCGCTACTCATATCAGAATTCTCACTTCCGATACCTCCAGCAGCCCTCACAGGTCTGCCTTCACAGGCTTACGGAACGCTCCGCTACCGCGCATACAAAGTATGCACCCTAAGCTTCGGTACGTAACTTAATCCCCGTAACATCTTCGGCGCGGAAACTCTTAATTAGACCAGTGAGCTATTACGCTTTCTTTAAATGATGGCTGCT
>JAMHVA010000287.1:0-4739 GCA_035904625.1 Alphaproteobacteria bacterium
GCCATCCGCCCCCGTCACCAGAATTTTCTTCGCGTTCGTCAATTTCGGACCCATTTCCCAGCCGGCACCCATGCCGGATCAATCTACCAGATAAATGTCAGACGTCATTATCACTTTTAAGGATTGAGTGCCACCCTTCCCCCCGCAAAATGCCAGAAGAAGATCTCTCACTTCTTTTTGCATTATGGGAATAAATGGCGCGCCCGGCAGGATTCGAACCTGCGACCTACGGCTTCGGAAACCGGCACTCTATCCAGCTGAGCTACGGGCGCATTGGGGTAGGAAAATCCACCCTTTGTACCCTTAAAACCCCTGCCACTTCAACAGGTTTATTGGCCAGCAGGTGCTTCCGTTGCCGGGGCCGCCTCCACAGGGGCCGTCACTTCCGGTGCCGCATCCGGTACAGACTCCGGAGCAGAAGGCGCTGGCTCCGGTGCCGTTTCAACTGCGGCAGGGGCCGATTCGGCAGCCACGGGCGTTTCCGCCGGGGCGACAGCCTCAGCAGCAGGAGCTTCGACAACAGCCGGAGCCACCGGAGCCGGTACCGCAGCTTCGCCAGACGACGGTGCGACAGCCTCGGGGACAGACTCGGGGACAGACTCGGGCGCAGGGTCGGCCTTCTTGCTTTTCTTATCCAGCTTCTTGAACAGATCCTGGAACAGCTCTTCCTTCTTCTCTTCTATTTTTTCTTCGATCTTCTGACCGACGGCATCCTGCATCAGGGCCTGCATATCAATCGAGTACGCGGGTTTGCTGAACGGCCCGGTCATACGTACGGGCAGATGGCTTTTCTTCGCGAACTTTTCCGGGTTGTCGCCGCCGCCGACACGAACCGTGTAATCGACGCTCTGCGCGGCCAGATTGACTGAACCTGAGCCCAGCGCGTGACTTTTGGGTCCGATCAGAACCAGATCGCTGTTCTTGAAAACGCCACCCTGCCCGGTGAAAACCGCATCAAGCGAGGTAAAGTAAATCTTGTCAGATGCATTCTGATCCAGCTTGCCTGTTTCAAAATAAGCGATGGCCTGATTCATCAGGCGCGAAAGTTGCCACTTGTTGATATAGCCCTTGCCGAAATCGAACTGAAGCTGCCCGCCCGCGCTGCGATTCAGCGCATTCATGCTGTTGCCGCGTGCATTCAGATCGAATGTCACGTTCGCAACACCCGTCAAATAATCTTGACCCATTTTGGCCGTCAGCAGCTTGCCGACTTCCATGCTCTTCAATCCACCTTTAAGGGTGAAGGACGGCGATGCGTTGCGTGCATCGATCTGGATATCAGTATTTAATGTGCCGTCATACATGTTGAGTGTCAGCGGGCTGGCTTTCAAAACGCCATCACGCGCACTGACATCGACCTTGAAATCACTCATGCTCAGGCCCGATGCCTTCAGCGTGCCAATCGCAACCTTGCCGTCAAGGGTCAACGTCCGCAGCATCTCGACCGGCAGCAGCGCCTTGTCATTATCCTTGGCCTGCCCCTGATCTTTGGGCAGCAGGGCATCCAGATCGACGGAAGGCGACGAAATATCGAACGTCACTGATGGTTGTTTAAATCCTTTAACCGTGGCATTGCCCTTCACACTGGTGCCTTGCCAACCGGTTTCAAGATTGCTGATTGTGATCGTTTCGGATTTGGTATTCACGACGACACCCGCCGTTGCCGAAGCCTTGGCACCACCCAGATCGACATGCGCCTTCAGGTTGCGGAATGTCAGCTCATTCTTGGACAGATCGGGTTTGATCGTCGTGCTGACATCGAATGACATCGGTTTTGCCGGGGCCGGATTCTGGATCATCATGTCAGCCGCCACTTCGATTTCACGACCGCTGGCATAGCTTGGGATATTCAGGTTCAGCGGATTGATCGTTGTGGTTTTTCCTGTCGTCTTGTCGATATAGGTGACCTTGCCCTTTTTGATCTCAAGCCCTTCAAAACTGATATCCAGTTTCTCAGAGCCGGACGATACCTTAGATGCCTCAGCGGCCTCACCTTTCGGCATCTCAAGATTATTCTTGCCGTCAGCCGTCTTGATCACCGTGATCTGCGGCTCGATCAGGCTGACCGTTGTCACTTCGATCTTTTTATCGATCAAAGGAAGAATTTTCACACCAGCCTGCACCTCGCCCGCTTTGATAAACTCCTTTTCGGAGAAACCCGAAGGGTTGCCCATTTCAAGGCCCGCGACCTTGAACCCAAGCACCGGATAGAACATCACATTGATATCGCCATTAATCGTAAAGTCACGGCCCGTCGCTTCCTTTACGGCAGAAGAAATTTGAGGCTTATAGGCATTCGGATCGACCGTCAGCAGCAGCGCCACTGCGCCGCCAGCAAGCAGGACCACAAGAAAGACAAATCCCAGAACGATCTTCAACAATGCCTTCATAACGCAACCCTTCCTTAAAACAAACAATCTATAAAATTATGCTCGCGCCGACGTCAGCTGGATGAAGACATCCTCAAGATCGCTTTCATCGGTTGAAATATCAGCAATCCCGTAACCAGCCGCCTGCACCGCCTGCACGATGGTACCCACATCCTGATCCTTGGGACTATAGCGGAAAACCAGTGTCCGGCGCCCTTGTTGTTCAGGATTGAAACGTTGCAATTCAGGCGTGATCGTATCCACCGCACGATCCAGCCGGAAATGAATTTCTTTCGCATCGACACGCGCCAGCAATGTTTCTTTTTCTTCGCAAGCAATAATCTTGCCGTGATTGATGATCGCAATCGTGTCGCACAGTTCCTGCGCTTCTTCCAGATAATGGGTCGTGAGCAGAACCGTTACGCCTTGCTTGTTCAGCAAGCGCACATTCTCCCACAATTGCTGGCGCAATTCGACATCGACACCGGCGGTCGGTTCATCAAGAACCAGCACGGGCGGGTTATGAACCATCGCCTTGCCCACCATCAGACGACGGCGCATCCCGCCGGAAAGACTGCGAGTATAGGCGTCAGCTTTATCTTCCAGCCCCATCATCCGCAGAATTTCCATCGTGCGGCGCTCCGTTTTCGGCACGCCATACATGCCTGCCTGAATATCCAGAAGCTGCGCCGGAGTGAAGAATGGATCAAAGTTCAGTTCCTGTGGCACCACGCCGATCGCGGCCTTGGCACTGCGCGGATCCTGATCGATATCGATCCCCCAGATCTTCACGCTGCCCGATGTCTTGTTCACCAGGCCAGCCATAATATTGATGATGGTGGACTTCCCCGCTCCATTGGGCCCCAGCAGGCCAAAGATCGATCCTTTGGGAATTTGCAGATCGATATTCTGCAAAGCGACCTTGGGGGCGGATTTCCCCTTGCCGCGCGGACGATATGTTTTACCTAAATCCTGAATGTCGATTGCGAAATCTGTCATAACCTTGCCTTATCTGTGCCATCATCCACATAGATACTGGGCACGTAAAGACAAGAATAAAAAAGCATAGGAGAGGAAAATGCCCGCCACATCGATGACCATGGCCCTGATTGCCGGTTTCCTGACCGTTTTTGGCCTGATGGCCCCGCAGGCGCGGGCTGAAAAATCCTCCACCACCGCCTATGATTATTCATTTACAGGCATCGACGGCAAACCGATGCCCTTGGCAGACTATAAGAACAAAGTCCTGTTGATCGTAAACACGGCATCACGCTGCGGCTTCACACCCCAGTATGAGGGTTTGCAGGCGCTTTATGAGAAGTACAAGGATAACGGACTGGTGGTGATCGGCGTACCCGCCAACAATTTCGCCGGGCAGGAACCGGGCAGCAACAAGGAAATCAAAGCCTTTTGCGAGATGAACTACGCCATCACATTCCCGATGACCGAGAAAGCCGACGTGGTCGGCAAAGATGCCCACCCGTTTTACAAATGGGCAGGTGAGCAAGGCATCGGCGGATTTCTGGGCAGCAAACCGAAATGGAACTTCCATAAATATCTGGTCGGGCCTGACGGCACATTGGCTGGGTCATTCGGCGCCACGACAAAGCCGGGTGCGGATGAACTGATCAAGGCGGTTGAAGCCGAACTGGCGAAAATCAGCCCTTAGGCGCTGAAGGTTCCTTCAGCCCCCAGCCAGCTTTCGAAACCGCCATCGAACAGCCATGAGCGCGCAGCAGCATCATTCTTCAGGTACGCATCCCAATAGGCCAGCGCGGCGATCTTGATGATGTTCTCATGGATGTGGCGCTTGGGATTATCGGCCAGCTTGCCGCGGCTGCCGTTATAAACCATGTGGTCGCCATCATTCAGCGTCAGCAATATCTGTTCCGGCCCGCCGCTATATTTGATCACTTCCAGACGGCGCTCATAACCAAACCCTTCGATGGGGCTGGTATCATCCGTTCCCGTCATATGAAACAGCGGCAAGCTGATCGTGCCGTAAATATCTTCACGCGGGCTTTCGGTATTGAAACTGGGCACAGGGCTGTAAAGAATGCCCGCGCGGAAACCGGGCTGTTTCATATTCAGCAAGGCCCCGGGCTTGCCAAATGACTGTCCCGCCATGATCTGTGTCGTGTTCGCGCCAAATGAATGGCCCGACATACCCATCACCGATAAATCCATGTGTTGACCGATCTCAGGATTATTCGCGGCAAATGTCGGTAATTGTCCCAGAACAAAGGGAATATCGCGGTAACGATTGAGGACATCATCAAACGTATATTTTGAATCGCGAATGACATCCCACGGATGGCCGGGCTTGCCTTCCCACAGGCTGCTGTCCGTCCCCAGATGCTGGACATGCAC
>JAMHVA010000288.1:0-3952 GCA_035904625.1 Alphaproteobacteria bacterium
CCTCCTTTGTGACAAATGAAGAACGTTTGAAGTGGTGCAGGATTCGAACCTGCGGTTCCCGTAGACATGCCGATGCGAACTGCCGACCAGGAACACCATGTTCAGGGCTATAAACTCCCTTGGTTGCCTTAAGCCTCTCAGCCAACCACTTCACTTGATCACCGCCGAAACGGTGATCTGGTGAAGCGCTCAGGTATTGAAAAGCCGCTGGATATTGTCCGAGATCGTCAAGGCGCGCGCGGATTCCCGGGCATGTTCCTGAACCTCGGCCTGCAATCCGGCGATGGTTTCGTTCTTCGATTGCTGCTGGATTTCGTGGAAACGGGAATAGGCAGCAAGCTGATCACAGGTCTTCTTGAAGCCCGCCATGATCTGGTCGATTGACTTGGGCTGTAAGAGGTTGGCAGCCATTATTTTGTCCCTTTCATTTTGAAGAAGTTTTTCAGACGCCACATGACTGCCCGATCATGGGCACGTTCAGCGGGGCGCTTCCGCTTGAACCCTTTGGTGGGGTGAAGATTCCAGTCCTCTTCATTCCCGTATCGTGTTTGCCGATTGTTTCGCTTTTTCATGGTCTTCCTCCTGACTCACGCGATCACTTTGCCGGTGCTGGCAAAATGATCTGGTGAAGCAGGTCAGGCGACCTTCTTCAGGTTGACGGCATTGGTTCTGCCGCGATCCTCTTGGAGATCGTATTCAACGTTATCGTTCTCGTTCAGGGTTTTCAGCCCTGACTGTTCGACCGCGCTGATGTGAACGAAGATGTCCTTCCCGCCATTCTCGGGATGAATAAATCCATACCCTTTTGTCGCGTTGAACCACTTCACTGTGCCTTTATGTCTGGTAGCCATCGTTTCCTCGTTTAGTTGTGATGTATCGGTTTTCGAGATTTTCGCCTCGCTCGACCATTTCCGTGATGTCACGAAAATGGTCTGGTGAAGCGACAGCCCTTAGCCTGCGGCCTGTTGCTGCTGTTCACCGGAAGAGGGGGCAGAAGCAACGCCCTCGGTTTGTGTTTGAGCCTGCGGCGGTTGCTGGTCAGATCCTTGATCGCCTGTTTTATTCTGGGCGGCTTCAGGATTTTCCGTCTTCGCTTCGCCGGCATCATTTGCAGTTGCCGGTGTCGGGATGTTTTCCCACTTCAGGGACTGACCGGATTCATGCGAATACGGGCATGATTTAACCCAGTCTTTGAAGGCGTTTTCGTTTGTGTCGTCATTCACATCGAATGAAACGGTGACTCTTTTCATCTCAGTTCTCCTTTTTCGTTTTGTTTCACGTCCGAGGTTATCGCCTCGCTCGAAGCCCGCTTTCTGCCATAGACATGCGGGCTTCTGGTCAGGCGACTTAAGCGGCAGCCTGTTGAGGCTGGCTCTGATTGCCACGGAAATTGTCTTCCGCCAGCAGGAAGCCGAACAGCGGCCACAATTTGCGCTTGGCATCGATCAGCGCATAATGCTCACCGATTTGCTGGTTATAGTTGGCGGGGTTCACGCAGGCGCTTTCACCGCGCACGGAGTAACACCGTTCTGGCCCCGCGTTATGGTGGCTGGTATGCGCCTCTTGTGGTGATCGAGGGCAAGAAGACCCCTGACGGCAAATCCGTTGCTGCTCAGGTCGTCATGGTGCGCCGTGATGGTGCCGTCCCGATTATCGATATGGGCGGCGGTTACGGCGGATCGACAAAGGAAACGCTGGAAGACAACAACATCAGCTGCGTCGGTTACAAGGGATCACTGGATTCCTCGGCAACCAGCGTGGTCGGGAAGATGGCCTTCAAGAACAAGCGCACCGAGGCTTACTGGCGCTTCCGTGAGGCCCTTGATACATATGCAAAAGATGGACTTTCATATCTGAATTCGTTGCCCAAGGAAGCGTTTCCCAAAACAGATGGCCAGCTTTATGAAGTAAATATTCCGGATGATGATGAACTTCTGCTGTGGGATAAAACCATTGATAAACAGCCAGACAAGATTAAGAAAATTCTTAAAGAATCTGGCCTTTGGAAAGAACTGAAAGGCAACCTTTCTGATTTCTCTTCGCCGCAAAACACACGCGGGAAGCTTCGTGGTGAGAATATTTATGCGTTCCTGTCATGGAAGCTAGGCAGCGAGAAATCGGCAAGCCTGCGCCTGAATGAACTGGGTATTCCGGGCATGAAGTATCCTGCCGGAACAATCGCCAATGTTAAGGGCAGCGGGTACAACTACGTCATTTTTGATGACTCGGCTGTTGAAGTTTTGCGTACCTTTTATCAAGGCGATGGCAACGGCCCGCGCGGCTCGGTACAGTTCCTCAACGATAAAACACTGATCAATCTGTTTGAAGGTGCTGACCTCTCGACCGCACTGCATGAGGCAGGCCATATCTGGCTGGAAATGGTGCGCCGGGTTTATGGCCATTCTGAAGCAACAGACCAGATGCGTACCGATCTCAATGTTCTTTATGCGTGGTGGGAACAGAATGCTGGATCGCTGTGGCGCGATATCAAGGCCAGCAATCCATTTGCTGTCCGCAAGATCAGCGATGATCTCTATGCCGTGACCGGCATGAGCGGAGAGCGCGGGCGCTTCAAGACCGAGGCTGAAGCCAAGGCGGAAGCCGCGCGTCTGCATGCCGATATCGTCAAGGATAACCCACAGGAGTATGACTATGAACAACAGCATTGAGCCTTTAGGCGTATCTGTTTTGAAAGCTTGCCCCGCAGCTGCTGGCACAACTGTAAGTTTTACAGAGGCAGCGCAGCACGAACTCTTGCCGTTCCTTGATCTGCCATGGTCAACAGTGGCTGCGATCCTGACATGCATATACACGTCTTGCATTCTCTACGACTGGATTAAGAACAAGTGGAGGAATAGAAAATGAACATCCGCACGAAAGCAATTAGCGCCGTATGCGCGGCCTGTGTCGTTGTATCAGGATTTTTCTACAGTGAGCGATCAATGCTCAACCTTCGTGAGGTTGATCCGCCCCTACAGGCCGTTGCTGAATGCGCCATCCGTCATACCCCTGTGGATTTCGTTGTGATCGACGGCGGCCGCACAGCAGAAGAACACCAGATCAACGTCGCCAACGGCAAAAGCTGGACAACCCGCTCTCGCCATCAGGACGGAAAGGCGATTGATATCGCTGCATGGGTAAATGGCCGCATCACTTACGACTCTGCGCCTTATTACCAGATCGCGGAGGCCTTCTACGCATGCAGCAAAGAGCTGAATGTGCCTATTGTCTGGGGCGGGGAATGGAAGGCTAAAGACCTCATGCACTTCGAGCTGGACAGGAGATATTACCCATGACGTGGATTTACAGATTAATTTTCATAGCCGGACTGCTGGCCGCAACGTGGGCGCACGGTTTCATGACCGGGGGCCATGCAAAGCAGACCAAGGCCCTGAAGAAAGACATCAAAACCCAAACCGTGAGGGCTGAACATGCCGAAAAACAACGCGATATCGCAAATGCTCCCCCTGCTTCTGTTGATGATATGCTTGAATGGCTGTCAGGGGACGATAGATAAAACATCGTCACCGGCCTTTACATCGCCATCCCCTGCCGTCCGGAAGGAACTTGAACCGCGCTGTTGGCCCATGATCGAGGGCACCCGTCAAAACCTGTGCCCGATGACATATGAGTGGTTCACCCGCCTCATGAAGCTTGAAGGTCAGCTTGCCCGCGACTGATAAAGCTGCATAACAGGCCGGAAAGTCAGGATCAGGAAGCGGTTGTTGGTTCGATAATCATCAACTAGGGGGCGCCATTTATTCCCATAATGCAAAAAGAAGTGAGAGATCTTCTTCTGGCATTTTGCGGGGGGAAGGGTGGCACTCAATCCTTAAAAGTGATAATGACGTCTGACATTTATCTGGTAGATTGATCCGGCATGGGTGCCGGCTGGGAAATGGGTCCGAAATTGACGAACGCGAAGAAAATTCTGGTGACGGGGGCGGATGGC
>JAMHVA010000289.1:0-4500 GCA_035904625.1 Alphaproteobacteria bacterium
ATTCGGATCGGCAGCCGGGTCCACTTTCGGTTGCTTGTTGTTATCCAGCGCACCACGGAGATCGGCTTCGGAAATGCGTTCGCCTGATTTGATCGTCTCGACCTTTGCCGGTTCGACGATAATATCCGGCTCAATGCCTTTGGCCTGAATGGAACGTCCCGACGGGGTGTAATAACGCGCGGTTGTCAGGCGCATGGCGCCATGGCCGGCCAGCGGCATCACGGTCTGCACAGACCCTTTGCCAAATGATTGCGTACCCAGAATAATTGCGCGGCGATGATCCTGCAGTGCTCCGGAAACGATTTCGGAAGCCGACGCCGACCCGCCATTGATCAGAACGACGATGGGCATGCCGTCGGCAATATCACCCGGCGTAGCGTTGTCTCGTTTGGTATCCTGCTCATGCCGCCCGCGGGTGGAGACGATCTCACCCTTATCAAGGAACAAGTCGGAAATTGAAATTGCCTGATCCAGTAGCCCGCCGGGGTTGTTCCGCAGATCGAGGATCAGACCGCGCAGCGGCTTCTTCGCCTTTTCATGAAATTCAGCAAACGCCTTTTTCACGCCGCTATCGGAATTCTGGTTGAATGTAGTGATGCGGATATATCCGATATCATCATTAACCATCTCGTACTTGACGGACTCAATCTTGATGACATCGCGGATCAGCGTGATTTCAATCGGATCGGCAACACCTTCGCGGCGGATCGTCAGCTTGATCGGCGTGCCGACTTTGCCGCGCATTTTGTCAACCGCCTCGTTGAGCGACATACCGACGATCGATGTGCCATCCATATCGCTGATATAGTCGCCAGCCTGCACGCCGGCGCGATAGGCCGGTGTATCGAAAATCGGCGATACAACCTTGATCAGGCCATTTTCCATGGTGACTTCAATACCCAGTCCGCCGAACTCGCCACGGGTCTGAACCTGCATATCGCCGAATTCTTTTTCATCCATGTATGATGAATGGGGGTCGAGATTCATCAACATCCCATTCACGGCATACTGGATCAGCTTCTCATCAGGAACTTCCTCGACATATTGCTTCCTCACCAGTTCAAACACATCACCGAACAGGTTCAACTGCTGATAGGTGTTGCTGGTGCTGTTCACGGTCTTGGCGTTTTCGTCCTTCCCGGCGGTACGGTTGTTGTCCTGCGCATAGGTCGCAAAACCCCAGACCTGCAACCCGATAACGACTGTGCCCAGCAGCATGAGTTTGGAGACAGAAGAGCGTTGTTTCATTGCCGGAAAGTCCTTTTAACTTTTAAAATCTGAAAACAGGGACGAGGGGTCCACGGGGTCGCCATTTTGGCGCAGCTCATAATATAGCGTTAGAGGCCCATCCTGAGAAGATGCTGATGGCATATATCCGATCGGCTCCCCGGATTTCAGCGATTGTCCCGTGGAAACGTCTGTTGTGCTCATTCCGGCGACCAGACTATGCAGCCCGGACTGATGCTCGACAATCACGATCTGACCATAGTTCCGGAAAGTGCCGGCATATTTCACGGTACCATCCATTGGTGTTACGACAATTGCCTTGGAAGGAGTCTTAATTTTTAAGCCCAGAATTTCTGCGCCCATTTCATCATGATCGCCAAAGCTTGCGAGAACAGGCCCGCTGACAGGCAGGATCGCGCCCCGGCCAGCAGCCCGCTTGGCGGCCCGCGACGGCCTGGCTGATTTTTTCGGTCTGGGCTTGTCAATTTGCGTCGGCGCGGGGGCATCCTCCAGCCGTTGCACCAGTTCCGCCAGCGATTGCGCTTCCGCCGCCATTTGTTCGGCCCGTGCGGCGCTGGCGCGATAGGCGGCATTCACGGATTTGAACGATGATTCACGTTCCTGCAAAAGCTTTTGCATGGCCGGATATTGTTTATCCAGTTCAGCCTTGGCCTCAACCAGTTCAACCTTGTCCTTTTCCAGTTGCTGACGAATTTTTTCCAGTTCCGACAAGTCCCGCGCCAGTGAGTCGGCGCGGTGGCCAAGTGCAGGGATCAGGTTTTTGAGCAACATCGATGTTTGCGCCGCCTCAATCGGCGCGCCGGGGCGCACAATCATCAACTCTGGCGGTATACGGCGCATACGTTCCAATGCAAGGATAGTATTCGAAATAGAACCATAATCTTTTTCCAGTCTGCTCGTAATCTCTTGCTCGCGAACTGTTGATTGCTGGATTCTTTGCTCGGTTTCCTTCAGGCGGGATTCATTCTTGCGGATTTTGGCTGTGACATCGACAAGTTTATCTTTGACCTCTGCAATGTCTTTCTCAGCTTTCTTCGCCTTCTTGTCCAGCGCAACTTTGTTCTTCTCTTCATGTTCCAGCAACTGGCGCACAATTTCCAGTGATTTTGTTTTTGTCGGGGGCACAGGTGTATCTTCTGCCTGCCCAATTGTGGGCAACATTAGAAATATGAGGGCTAAAAGAATAAAACGCGTAAACATGATCGCCTGATCTAATCCCGATGATAGGGGTGTCCGGCAATGATTTGCTGGGCCCTGTAAATCTGTTCCATCAGCATAACCCGAACCATCATGTGGGGCCATGTCTGCGGACCAAATGCCAACAGAAAACGTGCCTTTTTCCTGATATCATCATTCAGCCCGTCGGCGCCGCCGATCATGAACTGGACATCGGTCTGACCTGCCGTCGAGAACTCGCCCAGGCGTGCGGCAAATTCACGGCTGGTGAATGTCTTCCCCCGTTCATCAAGGGCCACCAGTACCGCAGAGCTGCGGATTTTTTCAAGCAGCTTGGATTGCTCCTCTGCGGCTGAACGTCCTTCAATTTCGGTGATCGTCAGGGGCCAGTTCATGCGTTTCTGGTATTCGTCACGCAATTCGGCAAACGGCCCTTTCTTCATCTTCCCGGCAGCAAGAATTTCAACGCGCAGCATGATCTATATCCGCTCCGGCATTTTTTTTCTCAGGAACAGGACGCGGTAACAGGCAAAGTTCCAGAACAGGCTGACACAGGTTGCGGCAACCTTGGCCAGAAGAACATGCATATACTCCTCTGCCATCCACAGAACGAACGTGTTGATCCCCAGCCCGCAGATCGCAATCAGGATAAAGACGCTATATTCGCTCGCCGACTTTCTGCCACTATCGACATGCCCGAACGACCAATATTTATTCAGAAGATAGCTATTCGTAACAGCTGGTATGAACGACAGGATATTCGATACAACCAGATGAAGCCCGATCAGGTAATAGAAAAGGCAGAACCCGACAAAGTCGATGGACGTATTGCTGACGCCGACAATACAAAACCGGATAAAACTGGACTGTAATAGTTTTTTGATCAAGATTGCTGCCCGGGAAACATTACTGCATGACTCTAGAGCATATGCCGCGGGCAATCCATATCAGATTATTTGACTCTGCTTCTTCGCCGCCATTAAGCTGACTTCATGACAGACAGCACCCTCCACATAAGGCAACTGGATGCCCAAGACTGGCAGGCATTCAAGGCTATCCGGTTACACGCCCTGAAAACCGAGGCGGGTAAATTCGGCAGCAATTTTGCACTGGAAAACGGCTTTTCCGATCAACAATGGAAAGACAAGCTTTCAACCCCTGTGGCGGCATTCTTCGGGCTTTTTGATGCCGGAAAATTGGTTGGAATTACCGGCGCAGCCCGGCAGGACTATAACCCTCAATCCACAACGGCCATATTGATTGCCAGCTATCTTTATCCCGAGTACCGCAGGCAGGGGCATTCGAAGAAATTCTATGAAGCTCGTCTGGCATGGATATCCCGCCAACCGGGGATTGTTGCCGTTCTTGTGTCGCACAGAAAAAGCAATGAAGCTTCGCGCCGCGCCAATCAGGCATACGGGTTCGTTCAAACGCACGAAGAAATGAAGTTATGGCCGGATGGCACAAGCGAAGGGGATGTGTTCTACAAGCTTGATATCACAAGCCGTAAGGAGGCCGAAAAAACGGCCCCATAACAAGGATAAACATCAGGTCCCTTAGCTTAGTGAACCTTCTGCTCGGACGCTGGTCCGTTACGCCACATTTTCTCGATATTGTAATATTCTCTGACTTCAGGGCGGAAAATGTGCACGACGACATCGCCAGCATCGACGACGACCCAGTTGCAAAGCTCGCTGCCTTCAATACGGGCATCGCCATAGCCACGGGCCTTCAGACGTTCCTGTATCTTTTCCGCAAGGGCGGCAACATGTCGGGTAGATGTCCCGGAGGCCACGATCATAAAATCGGCGAAGTCGGTCTGGCCACGCAGGTCGATGGTTTCAATTTGTTCGGCCTTGTCAGCATCAAGAGATTGCTCGATCAGGCTTTTCAGTGTCTCTGGACTTCTGTCCACTCTGGTTTCTACAACGGTTAAAATGGCTTGGGCCTCCTGTGTTTCTTGCAAGTTAAATACCATAATAAAAAGCGCCACGATGAGCAAGCATCGAAGCGCTTCTGATGAGGGGCATCATGGCCGAATACGCATTGTAACGGAAGGCATCGTGGCCCTGTATC
>JAMHVA010000290.1:0-2710 GCA_035904625.1 Alphaproteobacteria bacterium
AATTTCGTCGAATACGTGAAGGACCAGATCGATACCTTTCTGCTTGGCCAGCCGCGTCACCATCCCGATAACGGGCGCCGCCGGACTAATCTCCAGCCCAAGTTCTTTAATCAGGGATTGCTTGTTTTTCTTTTTTTGCTGCAGAGAAGCAGCGTCATACGGATAAGGAATCAGGGGGTCGTTCGCCGGATTAAAAGCCTGCGTGTCAATACCGTTAAGGATGCCGATCAGGTCATCGGCTCGCGTCTGCAGAATACCGTCCAGACCTTCTCCGTAGTATGGCATTCTAATCTCCTGCGCATATGTCGGGCTGACCGTGACCAGCTTATCGGAAAAAACAATGCCGGCTTTCAGGAAATTGGCGTCGCCGTGAAACTCTATATAGTCCTGATGGAAATATTTATCGTCCAGCCCCAGAAGATGCGCCGCGTAACCGAAATTGAACCGGCCCTGATAACCAAGGTTGTGGATAGTGAGGACGGTTCTGGACTTCCCCTGCGGATGCAGGTCGTACTGGGTCCGAAGCAGCATGGGAATCATCGCCGTGTGCCAATCGTTGACATGGATGATCTCCGGATGAAATTCGATGACCGGCAATGCCTCAATCACCGCGCGGGAGAAGTAGGCGTACTGTTCGCCCTCGAAATTGGCGCCGCAGTAGATGGCGTGGCCGAAGTAATGTTCATTGTCGATAAAGTAAACCGGAATACCCTCCCAGTCGTAGAGCTCTACACCGACGTAACGGGAATGCCAGCCGATATCGACGCTGAAGCTGACGATGTGCCGAACCTGCTCGCGATACCGCTCCTTGATGACCCGGTGAAACGGCAGCGCCAGGCGGATATCGAACCCCAGGCTTTTAAGGTCTCTGGCCAGCGTTCCGATCACGTCCGCCAGGCCTCCGGTCTTGGCAAACGGGGTGCATTCCGCACCGGTCATGAGTATCGGCGGAAGCGTTTCTCTGTCAGAGGCCGCCAGGATTTTCTGCAGTTCTTTGTTCATCGGGTTATTCCTGTTCCTTTTCGAAATAGTCAAAATAGACTGCTGAAAGCGGCGGCAGATCGATGACGGCACGGAAAGGATGCCCAGCAAATTCCTCCGGCAGAGCTGCAATGACCCCGGGGTGATTCCGTCCGCCACCGCCGAACAGTCCGTCGTCGCTGCTGAATGCTTCCACGAGCTCGCCTCCGCGGGGCAAACCGACAACAAAACGCTCCACTGGCACCGGCGTGAAGTTGAACGCGCAGACGCAGGGCATTGCCTTCTGTCGTCCGCGACGCAGAAAGCCGAGCGAGCTCTGCAGAGCGTTATCCACATTCAGCCAGGTAAACCCGTCCCAGTTGTCATCGATCGAATAAAGCGCGGGATGATTCGTATAAAAAGTGTTGAGCGCCTTCACATATTGCTGCATCTGGCGGTGCCTTTCATACTTCAATAGAAACCAGTCGAGTGACATCTTATGGGACCATTCGATGAATTGTCCGAACTCGCTTCCCATAAACAGCAATTTTTTCCCCGGATGCGCATACATAAAACCGAGCAGCACGCGCAGCGACGAGAATTTCTCGTCGTAACTTCCGTACATCTTGTCCAGCAGGGATTTCTTGCCGTGGACAACCTCATCGTGTGAATAAGGGAGAATGAAATTTTCGGTAAATGCGTAGTGCATCGAAAAAGTCAGTTTATCATGATGATCATGACG
Organism: Alphaproteobacteria bacterium; assembly: GCA_035904625.1. Lineage (GTDB taxonomy): Bacteria > Pseudomonadota > Alphaproteobacteria > Micavibrionales > Micavibrionaceae > Micavibrio_C. The sequence goes on from JAMHVA010000290.1 coordinate 1,703, forward strand.
GAAAAAAGGATCCATCGATATATAATTGAGTGTATCATGCATAAAGCCCATGTTCCACTTGAAGACAAAACCCAGCCCCCCGTCATAGGGCGGTTTGGTCACCATCGGATAGGACGTCGATTCTTCCGCGATGGTTAGAGTGCCGGGATACCTCGTCAAGATCACGGCATTCAGTTTTTGCAGAAAAGCCACCGCGGAGTTGTCAATGTTGCCTCCGTCCTCGTTGGGGACATACTCGCCCGGATTGCGGGCATAATCCAAATAGAGCATCGACGTGACCGCGTCAACGCGGATGCCGTCGATGTGGTAAACGTCAAAATAATACATGGCACTGGAAATCAGAAAACTGACCACCTCGGGACGGCCATAGTTGAATATCAACGTGCCCCATTGCGGGTGATTGGCCTGCATCGGGTTTTGATGTTCATAAAGGCATGTACCGTCAAACCGGGCAAGGCCGTGTGCATCTTTGGGAAAATGGGCGGGCACCCAGTCCATGATAACGCCGATATCATTCGCATGCATCGTATCTACAAAATACATAAAATCTTGCGGCGTGCCGTAGCGACTTGTCACTGCATAATAGCCGGTAACCTGATATCCCCATGAATCGTCGAACGGGTACTCCGTAACAGGCATGATTTCCACATGGGTAAAGCCCATCTCAACAAGATATTTGGAAAGTTCGTCGGCCACATCGCGCAAATTCGCAAAGCGATACCCTTCTCGCTTGCGCCACGATCCGATATGCATTTCATATATGGCCATAGGCCGGCTCAGTGCATTTTGTTCCAAACGCCGCTGCAGAAATTCCGCATCGTGCCAGGAGTACCCGTCGAGGCTCCAGACCTTCGAGGCTGTCGCCGGGCAAACCTCGGCATGAAAGGCAAACGGGTCTGCCTTGAGCACTGTTTTGCCGTCGTAACCTTGAATCGAATACTTATAACAGTCCCCGTCGTGAAGGCCCGGCACGAAAGAGACACATACACCGGTATCGAGCCTTTCCAT
>JAMHVA010000291.1:0-1899 GCA_035904625.1 Alphaproteobacteria bacterium
CGAACTCCTGGTATCTCGGCTCCAATGTCCCCGGGAAACCGCGCCGGGTACTATCCTACACTGGCGGCGTCGGAGCCTATCGTCAGAAATGCGATGAGGTAACCGCAAGCGAATATGAAGGTTTTATCCTTCAATAGGAGCAACCTCCTGCCCGGAGCCCTTGGGCTCCGGGTTTTTTCTTATGAGGCCGGTAAACGGCCCGGCTGGAGAGGAATGGATCATGAAAGACGGTTTCAAGGACGTCGCCGATACGATTCTGCGCAATGCAGCAACGGCTGGCAAGCATGTTCCCGGTGTCGTGGCGATGATAACCGATCGCGAGGGCAATATTTATGAGGGTGCGGCTGGCAAGCGCCAGACGGATCAGGATGCCCCGATCACCCTGAACGATCATTTCGCGCTGTTTTCCACCACTAAGGCTATTACCGGCACCGCCGTGCTGCAATTGGTGGAGCAAGGGCGTCTGGATCTTGATGCGCCGGCTAGCGAATATGTGCCGGAACTGGGCGAGATCAAGGTACTCGAAGGATTTGATGCGTCGGGCGGCTTGATGCTGCGCGAGCCCAAGCGCGCGGTCACCACCCGCATGCTGATGACCCATACGGCAGGCTTTGGCTATCATTTCTTCAATTCCGCCTATTTTCATATGGTGGAGCAAGGGCATCCCACGGTGGTTTCCAGCAGCAAGCTGAGCTTGATAACGCCCTTGCTGTTCGATCCGGGCGAAGCGTGGGAATATGGATCGAACATGGACTGGTGTGGTCAAATCGTTGAGCGCATCACCGGTCGCCCGCTGGGAGAGGTATTTCAGGACGACATCTTTGCGCCTTTGGGCATAACGACAATGACGTTCGAAATAGACGACAGGGTTCAACGCACGCTTGCAGCTATTCATGCCCGCAATGACGACGGCAGTCTGACGCCTCTGGACCTTAAATTGCCCGCAGATCCCGAAGTGCATATGGGAGGGCATGGGCTATACGGTACTGTCCCGGATTATATGCGATTTATCCGTATGTGGCTGAACGACGGTATGGGCGAGCATGGCCGGGTTCTGAAAGCGGAAACCGTGAGGATGGCAGAGCGCAATCAGATCGGCGACATGAAGATCGGCATGCTGCCGGGCGTGGATCGTACTCTTTCGAACGATGCGGAGTTCTTCCCGGGTTTGCCCAAATCCTGGTCTTTCACTTTTATGGTGAACGACGCGACGGCCCCTACTGGACGTCCCGCAGGATCGCTGGGCTGGGCCGGGCTGGCCAACCTGTTTTACTGGATTGATCGCCGCAACGGATATGGCGGGTTCTGGGCCACCCAAATCCTGCCTTTCGGTGATCCGGTTTCCTTCGGTAAATATATGGAATTCGAGACAGCTTTTTACGATCATCTCGGCTGATCCGGGCACGGCCAGAATCTGCTTGTCGTTTAAGCTGTTCTGGCCGTCCTATACCTGATCCGTTATCGGATTGGGATCGAATATTCCGCGTGTAATCACCTGAAGATAGGTAGTTACAGCCTGTGAGATGTCCTGCTTTGCCGCCCATGAGCGAATGTCGAATGCGGAGTTGATGGTCGACATGATAATGTGGCTGGCAATCAGGGGATTGATATTCCTGACTGCGCCTTCCCCGCATGCGTCAACAACAAGACCTGTCAAAAACAGAGTGATTGACTGGGAATGTTCGTATGGGATGTGGCGAACACTGTCCGGCAGGGCCTGCAGGGCCGTTGTGCGGAGCAGGGGATAATCGCCATCGAACTGATATTTCATCGCGTTCGCGATAATGGAAATCAGGGTGTCCCATTTGGTCAGTTGCGCCTTGCTGGCCTGCTCGTAAAGCTCCCACAATCTTTTGTAACTGTTGTGAAAGCATTGCAGGATCAGGTCGTCCTTGGTCG
>JAMHVA010000292.1:0-18662 GCA_035904625.1 Alphaproteobacteria bacterium
TGCTATCTTTCTGGGCAGCCTGACAGCTTTTCTGATTATGGGTGCCGGTTTTGCTGCACCGGCGGGGGCGCAAGAGTCTGACCCCTCTCTGCGCGAAGGTCTTCCTTCGGGTCTTGCTGCTGCTGTTCAGGGTGGTGCGCCAGAGGCGGACGATGGTGATTCCGCGCTCCCCGAAGGGGATGTCAGCCCGCGTGCGCCGGGTATGCAATTGCCGGTTTCTGCCGGTGCTGGCGGCGGGTCTTCTGCGGCGGCCAATCCTTTTGCGCCACCCCCTGTCGAGGTCATCAAAACGCCCGAACAGATTGAAGCTGAAATCCGCGAGCAATCATTTAACGCGGCCTTGACCGGCCTTTTGCCGCTGAAGCCTGCCGAGATCCGCAAGCTGCTGGAAAAGTATGATGAAACCCGTCAGGCGATCGAAACGCCGATTTATCCGTATCCGAAAGCGGAAATCGTAACCCAGGATGTGGTGCTGGACCCGGGTGCAACGCCGCCGGTGATCAAGCTTTCGCCGGGTCATGTCACGGTTGTCAACTTCATCGATATTACGGGCCAGCCATGGCCGATTCAGGATGTCAGCTGGGCGGGTAACTTCGAACTGATAAAATCAGAAGCCGGGGGTGCCCGTCTCGGTATTTCCCCGCTGTCCGACTATGCGTATGGCAACATGGCCGTCCAGCTGCTGGAAATGAAAACCCCGGTATCCCTGACGCTGGAAACCCAGCGCGAAAAGGTCCATTACCGTTTTGACGCGCGTGTAGGCGAATACGGCCCGTATGCGATTGCGCCGCTGGTTGAAACATCGGCGATGACATCTCTAGCGGCGGGCTCGTCCACGCTGGCCGCCGTGCTGGAGGGTGTTGCGCCCTCTGGCAGCGAAAGATTGACCGTCAACGGCGTCGATGGCCGCACCACGGCTTACAGCCTGGCTGGCGTGACGTATGTCAGAACGCCGCTGACATTGCTGTCGCCTGCCTGGAGTAGCTCGATTTCGTCGGCTGACGGCATGAATGTTTATACTCTGAAAAACGCGCCTGTTCTTTTATTGTCTGACAAAGGTCAGGTTGTGCGCGCCAGACTGAACGAGAAGGAAGCCACCTATGACCAATAACGATCAGGAATCTGATGATCTCGATATGGGCGAAGGGGCCGACGACGAGGCGTCATCCTTCGACGATTTCGAGGGCAGTAAGGAAAAAGGCAAGGCTTTCAGTGGTCCGGTTGCCAAGATCGGCATTATCGCGGCCGCTGTCGTTGCTGTTCTCGCCATTATCATTCTGTTTGGCGGTGAAGAGAAAAAACCAGATGCTTCGGCGGTTGCGCCGGTCGACAAGGTTGATGCGGTCCCGGGAACGGGTGAACTCAGCCCGGCCATGAAGGAAGCTCTGATCAACCGGAACGAGCAGGAAGCCGAAAACGCCGCACGTACCGGCACCAGTGCGATGCCGATGCAGGTTGAGACGCCCGATTCAAGATTGTCCCTGCCTGAGGATGAAGGGGCCCAGGAAGAAGATCCCCTCGAGCGCTGGCGGAAAATTCAGGAAGAGCGCCAGAAACGCGAAAGCGGTGCCCAGCGCCCCGAGCCGCCGCCTGTGAATCCGCATGCTGAGGCCATTAACACTCTGGCAAAGAGCATGGCAAAGCAAATGCAGGCCGTTCTCGATGCGCAGGAACCAGTGGCTGCGCAAGTGGAGACGATCGCATCGAGCGACTATCTGGAAGATCAGAGAGAAAAAGAGAAGCAGAAGAAGGAAGAAGAAGCCGCCAAGGCAGGAACTTCCACAACCGTCGATCCGATTATTCTCGATATCATCCAGCCTGCGGGCACGATCGAATATGCCCAACTCATTACAGAGGCTAACTCTGATGCGCCGGGCCCTGTGCTCGCACAGATTGCCAGCGGTCCGCTGGCGGGGGCTCGTATTCTCGGGCAGTTTGAAGTCAAGGAAGAATATCTGACCTTGTCATTCAACACGGTCGTGGTTGATGGAATCAGCTATGGCATGAACGGGGTGGCTCTCGATCCGGCAACGGCGAATCCGGGTATCGTTACCGAAATCGACCGCCGTTATTTCAGCCGTGTCATTCTGCCGGCTGCCGCCGCCTTTGTCGAAGGAATGGGCTCTGCCATCGCTGAAAGCGGTACGACGACCGTCACGGTTAAAGGTGAAACCGTCGCCACTGAGGAAGAAGACCTCAATACCGAGCAGGAAATTTACAAAGGCGTGGAAGAAGCAGCCGGTAAAATGAGTGAAATCATTGATGAGGAAGCAGGCAAAATCCAGCCGATGCTGAAAATTCATGCCGGGACGCCGATCTCCATCCTGTTCATGGAACCGGTGACCAAAGACAAGAAATAATCCGCTCTTTCAGCCAATATCTGAATTTATATCCGTGAGGGTTCAACATGACCGCAAACAGCAATCCTGAAGAAGACTATGATCCGTCTCTTGATGACGCCGGTGAGGATTTTTCGTACGACGAAGATGCTGGTGAAAATTTCGCAGACGAAGAGTCGTGGGATGAAAACTACGATGATGAAGACTCAGGAGCCAGTGAGGAAGAGACGCAGGAAAAGCCTGCCAAAAATAAAAAGAAAAAAGGCGGCTTGTTCAATGTCATCGTGATCGCTGGCGGCCTGCTGGTTGGTGCCGGGATTGTCTATGTTAAATTCCTCTCGGGCCCCGCCGTCCAGCCGCCGGTCGAGCAAACAGCGCAAGCGGATGCTCCCGTGCCTGACGCGCCCACAGAAACAGCACAGATCCCCGCTCCGGCGGATCCTGCTGCGGTTGCTCCGGCTGAAACGCCTGTCGCCGACCCGCTTTTGCCGACACCTGAGGATGTGGCGTCTGCGCCTGACGCGCTGCCGCAACCCGAACCGCTGGCACCGGCTGAATCGGCGCCGGATGTTGCCCTGACAGAAATCCCGGAAGCGGTTCCCGCGCCCGCCCCGGAACAGCCAGTTGAAGTCGCTTCCGCACCGCCGATGCCGGCCCCCCTGACAGATAGTCCGCCTGCCCCGGCAGACGCCGCGGTGCCCCCCGCACCGGAAACGACGGCCCAGTCAGCCGGACTTCCGTCTATGAGCGATATTATGAAGCCGGCAACGACAACAACGCCGCCGATTTCTGAGACGGCACAAGCTCCGGCAGTGGCGCAGCCGTCTGCCTCGACAGAAGCTTTATCCGCGATTGATCGCAAGCTGAACACGCTGATCAGCCGTCTGGATACATTCGAAGGACGGATCAGCAGTCTTGAAACCGGGCTGCATGAGATGTCTTCAAACGTCAGTAAATCGGGGGCTGCTCCAGCGCCTTCCGTCGATGTTACAGGCTTGCAGGATGGTTTGAAGAGTCTGGAAAGCCGTCTGGCTTCGCTTGAGAAACGTCCAGCCCCGGCAGCCAGCAAGGATGCTGATGAACCGGCTCCTGTCGCGCAGGAACCGGAAGAGCCGCGCCTCGTCGAGGCTAATCCTGAACCGGCTCCGGTGAAGGCGGCAGACCCTGTGCGTTCCGCCCCTCCGGCAGTGACTAAATGGATTCTCCGCTCTGCGCAGCCGGGCTCTGCGATGCTTGTGCCCTCTGGCGGCGGCGAGATGAAAACCGTCGCTGTGGGCGATACGCTGAGCGGTATCGGCAGGATCAAATCGATCCAGATGGAAGGTGGCCGCTGGGTTGTTCAGGGAACGACCGGAAAAGTCACGAACTAGCCAGTCAGCCGCACAGGCTGTGGTCAGGTCTCCTTATGTATATGTAAAACAAAGGTAGCTTTTGTTAATCGGTTCTTCATGCTTGCGGCTTTACAATCGATGTTGGAAGGCAGTATTTGCAAAATTAATGTAAAATGTGATTTAATAAGGTAATGGGCGCATGAGTGGTATCTGCGACCCGGGTGTGTATATAAAGGGCGGTTACGCATGAGAAAAGCAGCTTCATTGCCAGCTTTCGTCATATTGTTTGCTTTAATCCTGTCAGCAGTACCGTTCTCTGCGGCGCACGCGAGTATGGGTACTCAGCTTCAGGTTCTTCTCGCTGACGTTGCTCGTTGGCCCGCTCTGATTGCCGCCGCTTCTTATACGTTTGGTATTTTTCTGGCCGTTCTTGGTATCGGCAAACTTTACGAACATGTCCAGAGCCCCAATCAGGTTTCCGTTTTTGACGGGTTGAAAAGAATTGGGGCTGCGGCGGCTCTGTTTTCGTTGCCGATCGTGCTGGAAGCCGTTCAGGCCATGATGGCCGATGGCGGGGTTGATACAGTCTTCGGTAATGTCTCTGGGGCTACATCCGGTTCCGGTCTCGATGAGATGATGAAGGCCTTCATGGAAGATATGCATGCACCTCTGGTGATGTGTATTTATGCCTTTTCCTATTTTGCCGGTCTTGTTCTGGTTGTGATCGGGATTATGCGTCTTCTCAAGACGGCGCAGGATGGCCCGCGCGGCCCGGGCGGTATCGGTACGATCATGACATTTATTGTGGCCGGTGCGTTACTGTCCGTTGACCGTATGATGGGGGCCTGGAGCTCGTCGCTGTTTGGTACCGAAGATGTTACGATCTTTGCCAACCTGGCATACACCGGCGACATGACGGCGGCCGAAATCGATCACGTTCACGCCGTGATCAGCACAATTCTTATGTTTATGACAATTCTTGGCTGGATCAGTTTTGTGAGAGGCTGGTTCATTCTCAGGGATGTGGCCGAAGGAAGCCACAACGCGTCACTTATGGCAGGTATGACTCACCTGTTTGGTGGCGCGTTGGCGGTTAACCTTGGACCACTAATAAATGCTGTTCAAGATACTTTGGGATTGAGCGCATATGGTGTAAACTTCAGTTGATCTTATTTTTTGGTAGAGGAGGAAACTATGACCAAATTGATCAGAGCACAATCGCTGCATATGTCCGCAGCATTCGTTGCTGGTATGATGCTTACAAAAGAAGCACATGCCGCCAACAACCTGTCGTCGATCATGTCCAACCTTGTGGTATCGATCTCGCAGATTCCGGCCCTTCTGGCTGCTATCTGCTACATGTTCGGTATCCTGTTGGGTATTCTCGGCATCCTGAAAATCAAGGACCACGTTGAGAACCCGGGTCAGACCCCGCTGAAAGACGGTGCAATTCGCGTTGCGATCGCCGCCTGTCTGTTGGCTCTGCCGATCGTCCTCGAAGCTATCCAGGCTATGATGGATGAAACTGGCTCAGGTCAGGGCGCATCTGTTAACAGCATGGTCTCGATCCAGTTCCTGTAATAACAGAAGCCTGATGAAACCTATATCTATTGTTCTGGGCATTGCGCGGTCTTCCGGCAATGCCCAGAGCGCTTCAGGCGGGAAAGCCCCGGCCAAACTGACACCTGAACAGCGCCAGAAAATTCTGGATCGCGATAAGAACACGTGCGCCTGCTGTGGGTTTCAATCAGCAAAATATCAGGAAACTCTGGCGCTGAATGGCAATCCGCAGGACACGCGCCCCGAAAATTTGACGACGGCCTGCATTTTCTGCCATCAGGCTTTCAACCTGGATCAGGTGGCACTGATGCGCTCCGGCGTTTTGATCTGGCTCCCGGAAATAGAACAAGCCGAGCTTCACCATATTGCGCGCGCCATTTATGTGGCCCGTATTTCACAGGGCCCTGTGGCCGATGCCGCGCGCCGCGCGCTGGATATCTTCATGCAGCGCCGTGAAGAAGTGCGCAAAAGACTGGGAACGGACGATCCCTTCATTCTGGCCTCGGTTATGAAGGATTATATCAGCGGTAATACCTATGAAGTCCGCGAAAAGAAGCTGGAAGGCGTGCGCCTTTTCCCGCTGGATCGTCGTATCATCAAAGAAGCGGATCTCGAATTTAACCAGTTTCCCCAGATACTGGCCTATTGGCGTTCCAAAGATGGTCCGTTTGGCGGCATGCTGCCGCGCCAATGGATCGATATCTATCGCTCGATCGCGCCCGGCGCAAAAGCGGCCTGATGTTTTCATATTGACAAGGCGTGTGGCAGGGGTGCAATCCTGACAAAACTGAATTTGTCTATTTTTTCTGCGACTTAAAACCGATATAATAAAAGGCCTTTTGTTTCCTTTTATGATCCGGACCGTTGCTCCATGAGTTGGTATCACAAGTTATTCGCCCCCGTTGAAACAGCGCTGAAGCAACCGCTTGAAAGTTTTATCCGGCTGGAAACCGCCGAGAATGAGACGACTCTCGTTGCGCGCGATGGTTCTTTGCTCAGCCTTATAAAGGTCGAAGGCAGCCGCACCGTTATCGGTGAAAAGGAATATACCCGGATCATTGAGTCATCGACGATTAAGCTGGGCGCAAAGTTTGACCGGCCCGGTCATGCCATCCAGGTTTTCTTTGTTCGCGATCCTGACCGTACGGTTAAACAGCTTGAACATCTTGTCCGTCCCAGCCGCGTGTCGGTGCGCAATATGGGGCTCGATGTTGACGATATTCTGCGCGAACGCATTTCGCATTTATCCAGCTATCTTTCCTATGAAGAATGCTATTTTGTCCTCTGGACACGCCCGAGCGTTTTAACCAAAAGCGAGATCGAACGCGCGGCCAAGGAAAGCAAGGAACGCAAATGGCTGCCCGCGGGCTATGCCCAGAACGCCGTAGCGGCACTTGATCAGCTCAAGATCCGTCACAAAAGTTATACGTCGGCGGCTGTGCAGGCGATTGACGAACTGGGGATGAAATGTCGCGTTCTGGAAGTGCATGACGCGCTTCGGGCTATCCGCAACAACCTTCACCCTGACCGCGCCAACGAAGACTGGCGCGCCAACCTGCCCGGCGACCCGATCCCGCCGCGCGCACCCACTTCGACCGGGGACATGTCGGACATTCTCTGGCCGCCGCTCAGCCAGCAGATCGTCGCCGCCGATGCGCGCGTCATCGACCAGTATATATGCAAGATCGGATCGCTTTACTGGGCAGGTGTCGATATGACATTGGCACCGGTAGAGGCTGCCCCCTTTACCCAGCTGCTCAACCGTCTGTTCGACGCCAATATTCCGTATCGCGTATCGTTCCTGATCGAGGGTGGTGGCTCACAGAGCACGGCGATGCGTACGTTTGCGGCATCGATTCTGTCGGTGACGAATTCATTTAACAAGCAGATCAAGTTCTCGCTCGAGGGACTGGCGATTCTGGCGCGCCGCGAGCCGGTGGTGAAGCTGCGCATATCGTTTGCGACATGGTCGTATGATTTTGATACGGTCGAAAACAGGTTGTCCGTTCTGGCGCAATCTGTTGAATCGTGGGGCTATTGTCAGGTCAGCGAATTCTCCGGCGATCCGCTTGATTGCGTCATGTCTTCGGCTCTGGCGATCCATTGCGCCAGCACGGCGCCTTCGGCTGTGGCGCCGATGTATGAAGTGATGAAGCTTCTTCCCTGGCAGCGCCAGTCAAGTCCGTTCCAGCATGGTGCGATCATTCTGCGTACGCCGGACGGAAAAGTATGGCCGTATCAGACCGGTACGAACGTCACGACAACATGGTTTGATCTTGTGTTCGCCCAGCCAGGGGCCGGTAAATCGGTTCTTCTTAACACGCTCAACCTTGGTACGATCCTTTCGCCCGGCCTCTCCAAGCTGCCCTATGTGGCCATCGTTGATATCGGTCCGTCATCATCCGGTCTTGTATCGCTGGTCAAGGAAGCATTGCCGGCAAACCGTCAGCACGAAGTGGCTTATTATCGTTTGCAGATGGCGCACAAGTTCGCGATCAACCCGTTTGATACGCAATTGGGTATGCGCTATCCGCTGATGGATGAACGAAGCTACCTGACTGAACTCATGACTCTGCTCTGTACGCCGCCCGGCTATGAGAAGCCATATGACGGTATCCAGCAGCTGGCGGGTCTCGTCGTCGATGAAATGTTCCGCTGGCGTGACGATAGTGCCGCGAATGCCGAGCCGCGCCCGTATCTGCCGCGCCTCGATCCTGAAGTTGATGAAGCTCTGCAGAAATTCAACGTTCACCTGCCGACGGATCCCTATTGGTGGGATGTTGTCGACAAGATGTTCGATCTGGGTCAGTACCATATATGCGCACTGGCGCAGCGCCATTCTGTGCCGACGCTGGGCGATTCGATCACCGCCGCCCGCCGCCCGCAGATCCGAAGCCTCCTGGAACAGACATCCGTCGGCGGCAGCGCTGAAAGCGTTATTAACGCCTTCGAGCGTATGGTGACATCCGCCATTCGTGAATATCCGATCCTGTCATCTGTGACCCAGTTCGATATCGGTGTGACTCGCGTTTGCGCCCTCGACCTGATGGACGTGGCACCGCAGGGTGATGAAATTGCCGACCGTCAGACATCGATCATGTACATGCTGGCGCGTCACGTGCTGGTTCGCAGCTGGTGGATGGGGATGGAATCGCTGCAGTTCGTTCCCGAGAAATACCGCCCGTATCACGAATCGCGTTTGCGTGACATTGCCGAATCGCCGAAACGGCTGGGCTATGACGAATTCCACCGTACCAGCTCTTCATCGTCCGTTCGCGGACAGATCATCCGTGACGTTCGCGAGGGCCGTAAACGCGGCGTGCAGATTATTCTTGCCTCCCAGCTTCTCGACGACTTCAGTCAGGACATGATCGATCTGGCTACCGGCGTGTGGGTTCTGGGGACGGCTATTTCCGATGCGGCCGTTGAGAACGTCCGCGAACGTTTTGGCCTCTCGGAAACGGCGCGTGACATCATTCGCTATAACCTCACGGGTCCCAAGGCGAGTGGCGCCCCCGCACTGTTCGTTCTGGGTACGACAGAGGGACGCTACGAACAGTTCCTGATCAACACGCTGGGTCCGATCGAGCTGTGGGCGTTGTCTACTTCGCAGGAAGATGTGGCTCTTCGTAACCGCCTTTATAACCGTATGGGCGCGGGCCCGGCCCGTAACATGCTGGCGGTTGCTTATCCGGGCGGCAGTGCCCGTACGGATATCAAACGCCGCGTTCTCATGCGCAGCGAGAAAGCATCCGAAGGTAAGAGCGCATCGACCTCTGCCATCATTGAAGAAATCGCGGAAGAGCTGTTCCAGCGTGCTGAAATGCTGCGCCAGAAGAGCAAGGCCGCGGATACAGACGACGACATGAAGGCGGCCTCATGAGTGCCAAAGCCGCAAAAAAATCAGACCGGCCTGTAAAGCAAAAGAAACAAAAAGAAGGTAAAGAGGCCGATGTCGTTAAGAAAAGCGAGAAGCAGATCCTTGCTGAACGCAAGGAGAAGCGCCGCAAGCTGAAGATACGTGGTGGCTTGGGCGTGGCGGGATTTCTGGCGCTGATGATCTGGTGGGGTATGCAGCCCCTTCAGGGGACTATGGATTACGGGCTATGCCGGACCTATGCGGAAACCCAGACATCCAACCCGGAAACATTCCGCATTCTTTCATATGAGAACTATGGCAGCCTCTGGAAAATTTTCTATTCCTTCACGGGGGCTTACGGTGAACAGCGGTCGAACTATATAGAATGCACCTTCAAGGATGATCCGGCCATGGGACGGGTTGCCGGGAGCATTAAACTAAATCGCAAGCCGATCAGCCCTGAAGCGCTGGCGCTGTTCAATAAGTCGATCCCGGCGATTATCACGACAAAACCGGACCTTACGATTCCCTCCCCGATTGCTGAACGAGATCTGATCGGTCTTAAATATTATTACTAAGCGCCATAACTATATGTTTTGTAATGATTTTTCGCCCGTCCCCTGTTTGTCGTAATTTGCAAACAGGGTACGAATTCTGGTAGAATGAACCTACAATAATATAAAAGAGGGGCTGTCGACGCATGGGTTCAGAACAAAAGACGTTCGCGGATTTCGAGAAACCTGCGGTCGCCGACGATGTCGGTCCGGTTATGCATCCTCTGAAAAAGAAAATGAATTTTGATCTCCTGATCAGCCCCGATTCCGATGTGTGGCTGGTCATGGACCAGCCTTTATCTGAAATCATGAAATGGCTGGAGTACGATCCCGATCTCGATACGTTGTGTCTGGTCAGTGCCAGCGGGCGGATTCAGGATCTGGGTATGAGAATACCTGCGCCGATGAAAAAATATCTGCGCGCCGCGACCGAAGTCGCGCTTGTTTATCAGGGTGAGCACTGTGTGAACGATATGAGCGTCATTCCGCTCGTCTCTCGTGACATGATGAATTAGGAGGAAGGTTTATGGCGCAGCAACCGCAACTTGATTTTACAACACAGGCACGTCTGGCAGCGTTTGCTCTGGAGATGAAGGGTAAACACAGTGCCTACGGCAATGATGTGGTCAGCCTGCGCAATACGTTGGAAAACCGTCTTCCGCCGGCTGTCCGGGATGAACTGGTCGAAAAACTGAACCGCGATCCCTCCGGGACGATTGATAAAATTCGCCAGATGGTCGACCGGGACCCGAAAATGCTGGCTGAGTTCAACAAGGACCCGATGAAGCTGGCAGCGGCGGTGGGCGTCAAGGCCCCGGCAGTGGCCGCACCGCCCGCACCGGCAGCCAACGCGCCAGCAGGGACAACGGCCCCGCAAACGGCGGCACCGGCAGTAACGGTCGCGGCACCGGCCAAGCCGCTGTCGCCTGCCCAAATCAAAACAGAAGATGAAACGCTGACCGTCTATGCTGAAATCAGCAAGGCCAAGGGTTATCAGGAGCTTATGCAGAAAGCGGAGAAAGACCCGGCCCTGCAGCGTGCGCTGAATGCCGCCATGGGCAGTCAGGCCAAGTCACCCGAAGAATCACTGGCATCGCTCAAGGAATTTCGCGATGCGCTCAAGAAGAATCCTGACATGCTGGCGAACGCTAATCAGATGCTGGATGCAACACCGCCGCAGCTCCGTGACAATATCCTGACAAAAATGGCCGAAAACCCCCAGATGGCGCGCGATGTTCTGAGCGGCGATCCCAAGGCGCGTTCAGAACTCATGACATCGGCGCTGATGGGCGGCAAAAACGGCCCCGGCGGATTTATCGATATGTTCAAGAATATGTTCAAGGGTGGCGGTAGCGGGTTTGATTTCGGTATGGGCGGCGGCTTTGCCGGGCTGAAACGGCTTCTGGAAGGACTGGCACAGGGATTTATGGGGATGCTCGGCGGGATCGGTGGCCGTACAATGTCCTTTGCCGGTGCGCCCCAGCTGATGGGTGTCAGCACGAACAATTTCCAGACGACAACGCGTCCGGGGGGGTTCGCGCAGACTGTCGATATGGCGACCTCATCACGCAGCGATGGCAAGCCGATCCTGGATGCATCGAAGCCGGAACAGCCGGCTGTGACTGTCGCAGAGCTGCGCGTACAGGGTCAGAAACCCGAGCCCGATGGTGCCAAGCCAGCCACACCGCAACTGGACGCACCGCGTCAGAACGATCCATTCTCACGCAACGGGATCAACACCTGACGGAAAGATTATTGCGGGGAACCTTCAGGCGGCGGCAGATAACGCAGCTTCTCTTCCGCTGTCTTCAATGTTTGTATGAACGCTGCCATCAGGCTGTCCTCGGTCATGCGATCCCACTGCCCGCGCACTTCGTCGTATGAAAGCGCGCGATCGCCGTTGCGGTCCAGATTGCCGATCAACCATTCAAAGTAGGGTGCTCCATCGGGAACCGTCATCGTCGGTGCGGCGGCGGGTAGGGCCACGGGAATGGCTGTGGCCGTCGGGGCTGGCGTATTGGGTAAGGATGTATCCGTGGTTGGCGCAGCGGCAGCTGTGCCCTGCGCGATTGTTGCACCCGGAATGGCCGGAGCCGCACACGAACCGCCGCCATTGTAACGTCCCAGAATTTCCCATGACGCCTTCATTTCATCAAGGTCGATTATTTCATCGCCGTTGCGGTCAAACAGATTCAAAATGGCGGCCTGACAGGACTCCTTCATCAGATCTGCGCGCTTCGGGCAGGCTTCATGCATGCGGTCAAGGCGCGGCAGCAGAGCGATCATCTCTTTGTTTTCAACGACAAAATTGTTCTTCTTTTGACCGTCGCAATTCTTGAATTTCAGAAAAGTGGCAAGCGCGCGTCCGCTCTCAACCGCGGCGACCGTCGGGAAGTCCCCGGGCTGCGGGTAATATTGCAGAAGATCGCCGCTCTTCTTCAGCGTTATCATCGACGTGTCGCGCGGCATCGAAAGTTTATAAATGTTGCGTCCCATCGGCGTTATGCCGTCGGTTCTTGTGATGCGGCTGTCGCTCATGACGGAATTCATATGAAAGTAGCGGGAAAACCTCATGATCCGCGCGCCGCTTTCGCAGTTGGACAAGACCCACTCCCTCTGGAATTCGTCTGGAATCGCCACTCTTTCCTGCGATTCCGGCAACAATTTGATGCGGGGGTCGGCGGCCGATGCATGGGCGCTTTGCGCAAATGACAGCAGACCGCAAAGTCCTATCGCAGATAAAACCAGAGGTCTGATCATCATGCCGCTTCTTCCCGGATGAGCGCCGGCAGCAATCCGGCGCTGCCCATGGCCTGATTCATGAAAAACCGTTTAGCAACGGGCGTGCGGGCCACCATGCGCAACCCGATCCGCCGCGCGATTCTGACCGGCATGACATCGTTGGAAAACAGGCGTGTCAGCCCGTCTGTCGCACCCGCCATGCCGATATTATCAAGGCGTCGCTGACGCTGGTATGTTTCAAGCAATGTATCGCTGCCGGGATCTTCGCCCTGCGTCAGGGCATCGCAAACGAGGGAAGCAATTTCAGCAATATCGCGCAGACCCAGATTCAAACCCTGCCCCGCGATCGGGTGGATGCCGTGCGCGGCATCAGCCACCAGCGCCATCCGCGGTCCGATATAACGATGGGCGTGAATGAGACCCAGCGGATAGCTGTATCGCTTGCCCACTTGTCGCACGCGTCCGTACGCTTTCGG
Source organism: Alphaproteobacteria bacterium (assembly GCA_035904625.1). GTDB lineage: Bacteria > Pseudomonadota > Alphaproteobacteria > Micavibrionales > Micavibrionaceae > Micavibrio_C. The sequence goes on from JAMHVA010000292.1 coordinate 12,862, forward strand.
GAAACGGGCGGTCAGTGCCGCATCAAAGCTTTCCTGATCCCAGTGCAAGGCGGAATCACGCGCATGCCCGTGTTCCGTCCATACAACAGATGAACGTGGCGTACCATCAGGGGAATCGTTCATCGGCAATGTGGCGAAGGGTCCTGACGGGCGGAAATGTTCGACCGCGATATTATGATGCGGGTTTTCGTGTTCGGCGTTGCAGACAATCGCGCGCTGGTGATACGACCAGGCGCGTGTGCCGATCCCCATCCATTCACGGGTGAACGACTGGCGGCCATCGGCCCCGATCACAAGCGATGCCTCGATCTCGCGCCCATCCTGCAGATAGACGCGCACCACATCGGCCCCGACATTGAAGTCTTTGACAATGGCAGGAGCGATATGTTGCGCTGACTTCAGAGATTGAAGACGCTTATAAAGCGCCTGCCGGATCATCAGGTTCTCGGCAATCCATCCGAACGTGCGGCCGCCGACTTCGTCGCTGTCGAAATCCAGCAATAGCGGGCTGTCGCCATCCAGAATGTGAATTTTGCGAATGGCGCAGGAGGCAGGCTCCAGCGCTTCCCATGCGCCTGCGGCTTGCAGAACCTTGCGCGATCCCCATGAGATGGCCGTCGTACGGCCATCGAATGTTTCGGTCAGGGTCGTCGGCGGGCTTTCGCGGTCGATGCAGACAACATCGGCGCCATGGGCCGCCAGCAGCGATGTGAGCGTCAATCCGGCCAGTCCCCCGCCGATGACGATCACATCATGGCGGTTATGCGGGCGCTTCGCGGATTTCGCGGTAGAGGCGGATGTTCTTACGGGTTTTTTGTATTTTGTCATGGTCTGGCCCTGATGCGGGATCGGCTTCCCGTTAATTATAGGGAATAGAGCGATATAAAGCCAGAAAAGGGTAAAGGCCAGCCCGCTATGCGGAGTCCCGGAATATTATTTGAACATATCGACCGGCAGGTCGTAATGCAGACCGACACGGAATTCATGGGCACCGTAATCGACCTGATAATCGCCGATATCGAAATCGGTGGTGCCGACGTAACGATATCCGCCCGACAGCGACAAATCAGGTTTCATCTGGTAACGCAGACCCGTGCCCAGACTATAGGCAAGGTTATACGATGTCCCGGATGCATCCGGCATGCCGCCCGGCCCGCCGGCGATCCCGCCGTCATGCATCGCCATACCCAGACCAGCGCTGACATACGGGGTCACATTGCGCCAGTTCACGTCGAGGTCGTAATAGACGTTGGCCATATACAACCATGTTTTGAGGTTTTTGCCGATGGCGCCTGTCGTTCCGTTGCTGAGCGTCATATTGCTGAAATCGGAGCGGTTATACGCAATCTCGCCTTCGACCCGGATATTCGGCGTCAGGCGCAGGCCCAGCGCCCCGGCAAATCCGACACTGTTTGAAATCTCGACCGCGCCATTATCGGTCGGGTGAGAAAATTCGCGCGAGCTGAACGTGTTCAGGCCCATATAGCCAGACAGGTACATCCGTGATGTCTGCGCGTGCGCGTGCGGAACGCTGGCGATGAGTGCCAGTGTAAAAGCCAGAAATCCAAGCGTCTTCCTGTAAATCTGTTTTGACACGTTTTGAGACCGATCAGGTCAGGGATGAATCATGTGCCGGGCGAATCCGGCAGCGCATATGTCCATGGTATGAAAAGAAAACCCGGCTGTCCAGCCGGGTTTGTCTTAACTTTTGGATCAGGGGCGTGCCATCAGGCAACCGGGGCATCAACCCGGATGGGCAGATCACCGGCAACCGGCTCGTCGTTCAGCATTTCGATCATGCCGCCCGGCTGTACCGAGAAATTGGCCAGGAACAGCGCGTTCGAATAAAACACCACGCCATCGCACAGGAATTCGCCTTTTTCGTTGCGGCCTTCATATGTCGCCGGACGCAGAACGCCTTCCATAACGGCGCGTGTCTGCGCGTCCATGTTCTTCGGAATGTCGGCATCGTCCATCGACTCGGCGATCAGGAACGGACCTTCCTCGCCGCGCACGAAGAAGCAGAAGAAACGCAGATATTCGATCACGTTTTCTTCGGTAATCTTGATCGGCGCTTGCGCGTTCACTTCGTGGATTGGGGGCGATGTACCGTTCAGACGGTACAGGTTACCTTGCATTGTCAGGTAATAGATATTGATATTGCGCGGCGTCCATGCCGAGTCGCGCACACGGATCAGGACAACCTGATCATAAAAGGGCAGAGGACGCCATGACACCTGCGTCGTTCCGGCGGCAGCGCGCAAGCGACCATCAACAGGGTTGATCTGTTCCAGAAAGCCAGCGAGCTCTTCGCCTGTCACGGGGTTCCAGTTGTTATCGTCGTACATCGAAAGCTGTATTCCTTTTCGAAACTGGGCGGATGAAAGCGAATCGTCAGGACCCAGAACTGGAATGATGCCAGAAGGCTGAAAATCCTGCAAATCCGCCTTTGCGAAGACTAAATCCTTCCCCCATGGCCGTCAAAGGGAATCTGACAGGAAAATGAAGGGGCTAGGGATTATATTATGGAATATAAAAAGAATCTGCGCGGGGCCCTGATCGCTGCCCAAATCCCCTGTGGAAAAGATTGACAGCCTCGCCGTAACCCTTTATACAAGCCCTCTCGAGAAACAACAGAACAGTTTTACCGCCTAAACGGAGCCTGAAGAATATGAAACGTACCTTCCAACCCAGCCGCATTGTTCGCAAACGCCGCCATGGTTTCCGCGCCCGTATGGCCACAGTGGGTGGTCGTCTGGTTCTGGCAGCCCGTCGCGCCAAAGGCCGCAAAAAACTGAGCGCTTAATTTTTAAGCCGACTTGGTATTGAAGGCGGGCGCTACAGTGCGCCCGCTTTGCTTTTTCAAGCCCTGATAAGGCCCGGAATGAAGAACGCCACAAAAGACAGCATGAAACAGGTCGGGACCCTGACCCAGAGGCCGCAATTCCTGCGCGTGCAGTCGGCGGGCCAGAAATGGGTATCGAACAGCGTGATTGTGATGGTTGCCCCGGCTTCTCAAACAGCGGACGCCCCGGCTGAAACGGTGCGCTTCGGGCTGACCGTGACGAAGAAACTGAATAAGTCGGCGGTGATCCGTAACCGGATGCGGCGTCGCCTGCGGGCGGCGGCCTATGATGTCCTGCCCGCCATCTCCAAGCCCGGTGTCGACTACGTCTTTATCGCCAGAAATGATACGGAAAATATTGCGTACGACAAGCTGTGTTCCGATATGGCCTGGTGCCTGAAACGACTCTCATGTCTCAAAACCGCCTCCTGATCGGGCCCTTCAAGGCCCTGATCCGCCTTTACCGGTTCTTTTTATCCCCCTATATGGGGCAGCAATGCCGTTTCTATCCGACCTGTTCGGTCTACACCGAACAGGCCCTTGAAAAACATGGGCTTCTGGCGGGGTTATGGCTGGGGTTCTGGCGCATTCTGGCCTGTCGCCCCGGTTCAGGCCGTCAGGGGCAGGACCCTGTACCGGATCAGTTTGAATGGCGGGCCCAGTTCCGCTATAAACGCCGGGATCCACTTATAAGTAATAACGAGACACCAAAAGAATGAACAAGCCGCCAGTCGTGACCAGCAAAGACCAGATGCACCCGCAAGATCGCCGCAACCTGCTGATCTTCATGGCGCTGGCTGTAGCCATCTGGTTCAGCTTCGACCATTTCATCATGAAGCCGCGGATCGAGAAAATCCGCGAGGCCGAAAAGATCGCCGCTGAAAAAGTCAACGAAGCCGCCCAGCTGGAAACCGCTGAAGGCGGGCCCGAAGTCATTCGCGCGCGTACAGAGGTTCTGGCCGATGACCAGCGCTTGAAACTGGCGAACAAGGTCATCACCGGTTCGATCAGCCTGACCGGCAACCGTATCGACGATATCAGCCTTGAAAAATATTCCCAGACACTGGGCGGAAAAGAAAAAGTCATCCTGTTGGAGCCTATCGGAACCGAAAATCCGCAATACGCCGAAACAGGCTGGTTGTCTGATGATGCAAACATACGTGTTCCGGGCAAGGACGCACGCTGGCAGGTCAGCGGTAACAACAGTGAGCTGACGCCGTCGTCCCCTGTCACGCTGTCATGGGATAACGGTCAGGGTTTACGTTTTACACGCACGCTGACCCTCGATGAAAACTACATGATCCATGTCAAACAGGATGTGCAGAATAATTCTGGCGCTCCCGTCACGCTGTATCCGTATTCATTGGTGGCGTCCTATGGTCTGCCGTCCCATGTGGAAAAGCAGCGCGTCATTCATGAAGGCCCGATCGGCTATATCGGCGGTGAACTGATCGAATACAACTACAAAAAGATGGCCAAGAAACAGATCCAGGAGGATCATACCGCCTCCACCGGCTGGATTGGCATCACCCAGAAATACTGGCTCACCAGCCTGATCACCGATCAGAATGAAGTATCGCAATATCGCCTGAGTTACACCGCTCCGAAAACGCCGGACGCGAAAGAACATTATCAGGTCGATGTGCGTGGCGACGCCCGCGTGATTGAACCGGGTCAGAGCGGATCTGCGAATGTCTGGGTCTTTACCGGCGCCAAGGAAGTCAAGCTGCTGGAACAGTATGAAGAAACGCTGAAGGTCAGCCATTTCGACCTCGCGGTGGATTTTGGTCTGTATTATTTCCTGACCAAACCGTTTTTTTATATTCTCGATTTCTTTGCCGGTATCACAGGCAATTTTGGTATCGCGATTATCTGCCTGACGATCATCGTTCGTATCTGCGTCTTCCCGCTGGCGACGGCATCGTTCCGTTCCTTCGCGCGCTTGCGCAAGATTTCACCGATGATGAAGGATATCCGCGAAAAATACGGTCATGACCGCGACCTCCTGCAAAAGGAACTGGTTAAACTGTATGAACGCGAGAAAGTGAACCCCATGGCGGGTTGCTTCCCGATGCTGGTGCAGATTCCGATCTTCTTCGCGCTTTATAAAATCCTGATGGTAACGATTGAAATGCGTCACGCGCCGTTCTTCGGCTGGATCAAGGACCTTTCGGCGCAAGATCCGACGACGATCTTCAACCTGTTCGGGCTGATCCCGTGGAATCCGCCCGGGATCCTGATGATCGGTGCCTGGCCGTGCCTGATGCTGTTCTTTATGATCCTGCAGAAGAAACTGAACCCGCCGCCGCAGGACAAGATGCAGGCGATGATGTTCAGTTTCATGCCGTACATGATCACCTTTATTCTGGCGAGCTTCCCGGCCGGTCTGGTGATTTACTGGACATTCAGCAACGCGCTGTCCATCGTTCAGCAATACATCATCACCCGCAAGATGGGTGTCGATGTCGAACTGTCGCCCTTCACCCGCAAGGAAGACAAGGAAATGGAAAAAGCCGTTCATGATGGTCCGTCCGTTCACCCCGAGCTGGAGATAATCGAGAAGAAAGCCGAAGATGCTTTGTTCGATCATGACGATACGCCGAAAACCGTAACGCCGCCGAAACCGCGCAAGAAGAAGAAAAAATGACGAATTCTTCGACCCTGTCCGATACGGAGCTGGAGCAGGGCCGCAAGATTTTTGCCGGTCCCTGCGAATTTATCGGGGCGGTCAATAATCTTGATGGCTTGCCGCCCACAAGCCTACCGGAAATCGCCTTTGCGGGCCGTTCCAACGTCGGTAAATCGTCACTGATCAATGCGCTGACCGGACGTAAAACGCTTGCCCGTACATCGGATACACCGGGCCGCACGCAGCAGCTCAACTATTTCGATCTGGGCGGGCATTTCTTTCTCGTCGATATGCCGGGGTATGGCTACGCCAAGGTGTCCAAGGCAC
>JAMHVA010000293.1:0-2010 GCA_035904625.1 Alphaproteobacteria bacterium
ATAAATAATTCCTGCTTCCCCGGACCGAACACATCTGGCAGTGAATCGATTGCATGCTTCCACGCCTGAATTTCCGGCGTATCATCCGCCGCCAGTTCCGGCGGGCGCATCAAAATATCGGCACCGAACTGGCGTGCTACATCGGCGATTTCAGGGCTATCAGTCGAAACAACCACACGGCTGACATAGCGGCTTTCAAGACCGCACGAAATCGCGCGGCCAATCAGCGGCACGCCACCCGCCAGACGGATGTTCTTGTTCTTGACGCCCTTGGAACCACCACGGGCAAAAACCAAAGCTGTCAGGTTCTTTTCCGTCATCACTCATGCTTCCTTGAAATCTTGCATGTAGAACGGCTGATCGAACTGCTTGGCATTCGCCAGCGTCCTGCCGATGATCTTTTCAATATCAGCAGGATCAACCGCACCGTCTACCCACGGGCGTTTGACTTCCAGCATGCCGATATCAATAACGGTACCGGGTGCCAGATTGGCAACACCGCACACAATGCTCTTACGAATCTTGGGACGTGTTTCCGCTTCTTCCGCCGTCGGCTGCTTCACACCATCGCCCAGACTGGACGATGCCTCACGCACGGCGCGGCACAGCGTTGTCAATTCGGCAATATCAACCGATGCCTGATGATCCGGACCCGGCAGATTCTTATCCAGCGTATAATGTTTTTCGATCATCGCCGCACCCAAACCGGCGGAAACAGTAGCCGCAACAAGTCCTGTCGTATGGTCGGAATAGCCGACAGGAAGATCGAATGCATCACGCATGGTAACGATGGCTCTCAGATTGGTTTGATTAATCGAAGCCGGATATTGCGACGTACAGTGCATCAATGCCACTTCACGTTCTTGCCCCGGCGTCGCCTCGCGTATCCATCGCAATGCCAGAGCGACCTCATCGAGATAACTAGCCCCCGTAGATACTAATAACGATTCAAATTTACGCGCCATTTGCTGCAACAACGGTTTATTGCTGATTTCAGGTGATGGAACCTTGATCGATTTGCATCCCAGCTTGTCCGCCAGAAAATCGACGCTCTCGCGTTCGAACGCGGTACACAGGAACCCAACACCCTTCTCTTTGCAATATTCAAACGCCTTGACCAGAAGCTCATCAGGAAGCTCGAGATCCTGCGCCATCTTCAGCTGGTTATTCTGCATTCCCGCCTTGACTTGATAATCAGCCAGCGCCGCATGCTGGGAAATTTCGAGCGCGGAATTGAAACGCTGCAGCTTGATCACATCAAGACCGGCCTTCACCCCTTCATCAATCAGCTTGAATAAAAGCTCACCACTGCGGTTATGGTTGACGCCAATCTCGCCGATCACGATACAGCGTTCACCGGGTTTGAAATCAAAGGCGTTGGATACGAAATCCATGTCTGGCTCCTAGCGATAGAAAATCAGTTTTTCCGGACGGGCTGTGGTTTTGTAAAGGTCCTGCCAGATTTTGGCAACCTCTCGATAACCATCTGAATTCACAACTCTTTTGCCGATGTAGTAAGGGGCCGTGCCGGTGGCGTTGCTTTTCTTGAAGCGCAGCAGCGGATCATCGGCATCAGTCGTGCGCCCGCCACCCACATTCAAGAACTTGACGCCCTGAATCCGTAAGCTGCGGCTCATCTCGTACATGCCAAGATTTCCCGCGCCTAGACTGGAAAATTCCTGCAGGCTGGCCCCCAGATGATAGAGAGCGCCCTGACCATGCACGAGCGCCATCGCCGATGATACAAACCGATCACCCTGAAACACGCCGAACAACTGCAACTCACCCTGCGGCAACGATAACAGCAGATCGTAATAACGATCATTATAATCAAAGAACGATGGCGACTGATTGCGGCGCATCGTTTCATCATACAAACTACGAAACGCCGGAAGCCATTCCCGAACATCCAGTTCGCAAGCAATCAATCCTGACTGTTCGGCCTTGCGGATCATATTCCGGGTTTTCTTGCCCAATCCTTGCAGCAGATCTTCATCGCTGTCCGGCAGA
>JAMHVA010000294.1:0-2658 GCA_035904625.1 Alphaproteobacteria bacterium
ATATGGATCCCTTCCTTGAAGAATCGCTCAAGCCAGCACTCGCGCAGCTGGAAGAAGCCGCGAAGAACCCGGCCATGGCGGCATCGTTGATCAAGGAAGCGACAAAGCTGCGTGCCATCGGCGAAGCGGTGGTGCTGGCTGCACGCATGGGCCACGCAAAGGCGCTGGAAGGACTGCAAAAACGCTACCCCTTCGGGCTGAAACCCGAAACATTGCGCCAGATGCTGATCAATGCCGATCTGGGTCTGAAGAATGTAACCAAAAAACCGCGCACAAACGGGCTGATCATCGGTTCATTAATGTCAGCCGCCCTGATGGGGGCCGTCTACGCCACGCCGCTGCGCAGCTATCTTTACCCGCTGATCCCCCGCACGGAAGCTCATATCGCAGTTGATGTACTGGTGCTTGTCATCTGCGCCGCCCTGACATGGATGACCATTCAGACGAATGCGGCCACGGCCTTGCGGCTCACGCTCGCGCATATCCTGACGCCGGAAAAACTGAAAACGATAACGCCCAAATCGGGGATGCTCGGCTGGGCCGGATGCGCGGCGGCTTTCGTCATCTGGTGCCTGATGATCCCGCTGTCCTCCGCCGCCGGACAAACCGCGCCCGACTGGTTTATCGCGCTGCTGGGAGTTGTTGCGCCGCTATAAGTGCCAAAAAAAGAAACGCCGCCCGGGTATTCCTTCATCGAAGGAAACCACGGAGCGGCAGTCTTACAAGGGCAACGACAGATCGGACTCTTAGGAGTTTTGAGGAATAAAGCTGGTCACTCTGAATGTTCCCCGATCGCTTTATTCCGGAAAGAAACTGTATATCTCTAGTCAGTCAGCGCCCGCAGGGCCTGCTCATTCCGGCAGGCGCGGTAATCGGCAATAGCCAGAGCCTGACCGCCACCGACTGAATCTCGCGGCTCCCAGACATGAAAGGCGACTGCGGGTGACTGACGACGCCGCGCCTTCACGGTCTCCTGCGGCCCCAGGGCAAACCGTACCCCGAAAACAAGACCGACAGCGGCCGCAGAACCGGCGGCATTCCGGTACTGCCTGTCAACAGCGGCTGATTCATTCTGTTCCTGCATATTCTTGAGCAGGAACAGGCAGGGATCAGCCAGAGCTGACGATGAAGAGCTTGAAAGCGAGGCCTGTACGGCGGCCTCCTCCGCGGGCATCTCTGTGACTTCGAAAGCATGGGCCGCTGCGCTTCCTATGACAAGGCAAGCGACCACCATCACCATGATGCGCACAAAAAGCGCACATCCTTTACCGGACGCGACCTCGTCCGGTGCCCAAACCTTATTCATGATACCCATCCAAAAAACTGCGACTGATTATTGTGGCGACAAACACGCCGACCTGATCGCATCGTTGACTGTAACGGCGCGCGATCACATACGCCTATCTCTTCAGTCTAGGGGGAAAATAATGTTATGGCAAATACTATCGTTTCGAAATTATGTCGTAAGTATTTAAAATTATTCAATAATTTTATCAGCTATTCAGTCGGCGCGGGAATTTGCGACGGCACATTGGTGATTCCACGGTTCTTGCGGTAACGCTCTTCGTCCACCTCGCGGATAAGGTCGCTCCTTGTCGGATTCTCCCTGTCTTTGTCTCCGGCCGCTTCGCGATAAATAATCGCACCCCATCCCTGCCAGTTGGGCATCGGGCGGCAATGGTCACCCGGCGAGAGTTTTACATCGCCATCAAACGTATAGCTGAATTCGAGCATCAGTTGATTGCGCCGAAGGCGAACACCCGAGCGCAAGGCCCCGTCGTCGGATGTATACGATACCAGTGAGCGGCGATCATATTTGCGGCAGGGCTGCGACGATGAAGAGGACGCTTCACGCGCGACAGAAGCGGGGACAGGTCGATCCTCTCCGACAGGCGGCAGGCCCATGCGTTCCCGCGTCAGGATTTCGCGTCGCAGATCTTCCCGCAAGGCTTCCCGACTGATCGCCGACAAGTCGAGCGGTGGTAATTGCTGCGCAAAAGTCTGTGCTGAAAAAGCGGCTGTAAGACCCAGCGCACATGTCGCCAGATTGCTGCCCCGCAAAATTTGTGCGATGCCAGACATTTATTATCCCTGTTACTTTTATTTATATGGCGACGAGCTTAGCAAGGCCCGCTCTTTTGAGTCCAGAAAAAGTAACAGGCCGCGTTATCACGGGCTCAGCATTTGCTGCCAGTTTCCGCCTTTGCACCAGCGCATGCCGCTACCGGCGGAATATTCCCGGGCACCCTCCTGGGAACAGGCCCCATATCCCTGACAGGGTACATCCACCCTGTAGGTGGCCATACTGGCCCCCCAGTTTCTGCTCGTAACCCCGGACTTCTCCGCCCAATAGGTATTCATGAGGCTAACCTGATAATATCCCTCGCTTGCCGTATTGTTCGTATCTGCCACGCCGCCGGTACTGCCGGTGCGCTGTCCGCCCGTGAATGAATTGCTCCACGTCCCCGCCGCATCTTCAACCGGGCCGTTGGTGTTGATGCATCCGAACAACAGCTGTTCCTCGTAATTCGTACTGCCGATAAAGAACAGGCTGTTTGGCGCCGTCCCGTTCCCCGAATTGGCTCCGGAATAATCAAGAGCGGCTGCTTTATAAAGATTGGTCGCAGACGAAGCTGTCAGAGCCTTTCCGGTGTCAAC
>JAMHVA010000295.1:0-4006 GCA_035904625.1 Alphaproteobacteria bacterium
AGTGCCTCCTGCTCGCATTGTGCAGATACAGATAATTGGCTTTCCTCTTTTGAAGCAGGAAATACGAAATTGGGGATAGGACTCGGCTCCCTCATCTCAGACAAGAAAGATTTCGCCTCTTTCGCTTGGTAATAGGCACTCCGGAACAAATGCGAATGATGCATCATGTATATAAATGCCCGTCCGGGAACACTATCTGCATAACGCTGGGAAAAACGGTTGCGGAACCCATAAGAGCGCTCGACCTGCCCTTGTTCATTGATCCCATAGGCAGGGCCCTGACTGTCATGTCGTAACTCACCATTGTAAAGCTTGAAATCAGGCAGCAACATTAAACCCATATCAGGTTTAAACTCCGGGACCTCCTTTTCAAACCGGGTCAGCATCCGCAAGCCGTTACTGCCGCCCATAGCCAGATTGACGATATCAACCTTGTCGCCAACATCTTGCTGTAATGTACGCTCGGCCAGTGCTGCAAATGTCACCGGCCATTCCACCTGCAATGCCTCGGTAAAGGAGTCCCCCATCAAAGCAATGCGAAATCCGTCGTCAGCTTTATCAGACACATCACCATCACGACGGATGGCCTGTGTGTTTATATGAACCTGTACTTTATTTTCAACATTCCAGAGCACATCGCGATCCGGTTTATAGGCATACCCGATATCGTGATCAGGGCCACCCAGTTGGGGCTCGACAGCCGGAAGCACGCGAAAGAACGGCGAAACATTCCCGGCTGTCACCAAAACTTCCGCAAGGAGAACGCCAACAAAAAGACCAGCCATGATCAGAAGAATATTCCGCATGATCAGAACCTGAAATAAATAAAGGGGTTCGCAACCGTACTCTGGACCAGAACAAGTCCGACAATCACAGCTATCAGAACACCGCAAGCGAACGGAATATTGACCCTTCGCAGCCTGCACAGCATGGCCCTTGTATGAATTTTACTCTCGACATAATGAAGGACCATCAGCAGCAAGCAAAACGTGCCCAGGACAGGCCCCATCCCCATTTCATCATAAAAAAGAGAATTAGATTGATGTCCTGTAGCACCACCCCACATGACAGCCAGATATTCATACGCAGAATCCATATCGGCTGCCCGGAACAACACCCACAGGCTGATGACGATCAGCATATGCACCGGCCATGACAACCAGACCGGCAATTGCATCGTCCTTCCGGCCAGACGGGCGAGATAGATATAAGCACCCCACAACGCCCCCCAGGCCACGAATGTGTAATTTGCCCCATGCCACAATCCGGCCACCGCCATGGTCAGAACGACAACGCCAGCATTACGCAGTACATTCCCCCGGTTCCCGCCCAGAGGAATGTAAAGGTAATCCCTGATCCAGTGAGACAGCGTAATATGCCAGCGGCTCCAGAATTCCTGCGGTCCGCGGCTGAGATACGGCGTCTTGAAATTGACGGGCAGCTTTATGCCCAGCAGATAGGCCGACCCGATCGCCATATCCGAATAACCCGAAAAATCGAAATAGATCTGGAACGTAAAAAGGATCGCCCCCATCCACGCCCAATACGCATTCTCAGGCCCGAAATGGAATATATCGTCCACATACGGGGCAATGCCGTCAGCCAGAACGACCTTTTTAAAAAGCCCCAGTGCAAAGAGGGCAAACCCGTAGCTAACGAGATAAAGTTTCCGCCGGTTTCCATCAAAAAGCCTTTCCAGTTGTGGCAAAAGCTGATGAGCGCGCACGATCGGCCCGGCGATCAAATGCGGAAAAAACGATACGAACAGAGCAAAGCTGCGGAAGGATCGCGCCGGTGCCGCCAGCCCCCGCGCCACATCGATCTGATAGGACAGTATATGAAAGGTGTAGAAGGATATCCCGACAGGTATCCCCGCCGTTATATAGCTGACAGCCTGACTGCCCGCATCGCGCGCACCTAAAAACTCGGCATATTTGAAAAAGACCAGAAGACCCACATTGCCTATAACGGCCAGCGCAATCCGCCAGCGTATATTCGCAATACCGCGCGCGATCAGCCAGTTGACGGCAACAGACGTAAGGAAAATAAGCGAGTCATACAGCCCGCAGAAACAATAAAATATGACACTTGATATAAGAAGAAGACTGACCCCATGCCGGGGCACAAAAACAAACAGGCGCGACAGCGCCAGCAGGAGAAGATAGGAAAGAGAATTAAAAAGCATCTTATCCTGCTGATCTTGCGGGCCGTCTTATGCCCTGTTCTTCTCTTTGAGCCTTAGGCAAACATCACTGCTTCATAACAGTAATTCTAAAAGAGCCAAAACTCTTGCAAAGTATCTTCTTCATAACAAAAATCGAGAAGAAGATACCGAGAAAGAATCCAATAATTCCACCTACAGATGCGATAGTATTTTTATCAAGACCGACAACATTACCAATTATGCCAAAAACAAGCCCCAATAAAAAAGATGACCCTAGTGCAAGCAATATCGCACGCCAGCACCATGCCCACCAAACTCTTGTCGCAATAAGGTATGTAGGGTCAATTTCATTCATTTCTGCACCCTTTACTTATTCGCTTTTGCCGTCTTCAGAGTTGTCCCGCCACCAGCCGCCTGTGAATTCAGGCGCCCGGACTGGGAACCGACAGGTACATCCTTGTCATGGGCTAGCAAATCGATAATTTCCGTCATGCGCCGGGGCGTCAGGTCTTCATAGAAATTATCGTTGATCTGAACCATCGGCGCATTGACGCAAGCGCCCAGGCACTCGACTTCCATAAGGGTAAACTTTCCGTCTGCGGTTGTCTCACCCATGCCGATGCCCAGACGGTCATGGCAAACCTTCACGATGTCATCGGAACCGCACAACATGCACGGCGTCGTCGTACACATCTGCACCAGATACTTTCCCACAGGCTCGATGTTATACATCGAATAAAATGTCGCCACTTCATAGACCTTGATCGGCGGCTGCCCGACGATACGGGCAATCTCATCCATCGCCGCACGGGGAATCCAGCCCCCAAAAGGCGGGTTCGCTTTCGCCCCATCTTCAGCCACCTGACGCTGCGCAAGATCCAGCAAAGGCATGATCGCGCTGCGGGCACGTTCGGCGGGATAACGCCCGAGAATATCATTCACGGACGCCGCATCGCGGAACGCGAATGTTGCGGGCTGATAGGAGGCATTCAGATCAAGATGTTTTTTCATGTTAAGTCCACAATATTACTGTTGTTCTTTCTTGCAGCGCCATTTCATGGTCTGCACATCCGTCATCGTCACAAGGGCCACATCAGCCGATGTCAGATCAGGATTGAAAATCATCGTCCAGTTCTCGGCCTCATAACGGGGGCCGGAAATAAACTGCACCGGGTACTCGTGTTCTTGTCCGTTTGCATCCTTGGCATAGAGCTTATTCGCCTCAAAACGCACCGTTGCCGCATCACGGCGCTTTTCAGCGCGATCATTACCAAACCGCAGGACTACAACTTCATTCTGCTCGCATGTCATAGCCGTCAGGTCTGCCGCACGAACCGGAACAGACACCATCATGATCATCAGCATCAGAAGGAATGCGCGCAGCATCAGCGGTCAATCTCCCCGAACACGATATCCATCGAACCGATGATCGAGACCGTATCCGCCAGCAGGTGACCACGTGACTGGAAATCCAGCGCCGCCAGATGGGCAAATCCCGGCGCCCGAATACGGCAACGATGCGCCTTGTTGGTCCCATCGGAAACCAGATAGACGCCAAACTCACCCTTCGGTGCTTCCACAGCCGCATAGGTTTCCCCTGCCGGAACGTGATATCCTTCAGTGTACAGTTTGAAATGGTGGATCAAGGCTTCCATTGAACGTTTCATCTCGGCGCGCGGCGGCGGCGCGACTTTATAGTCGTCCACCATGACAGAGCCTTGCGGCATCTTTTCAATCGCCTGCTTCATAATCCGCAGGGACTGGCGCATTTCTTCCATACGCACAAGGTAACGCGCATAGCAATCGCCCGTCTTGCCGACTGGAATATCAAAATCCATCTGG
>JAMHVA010000296.1:0-4546 GCA_035904625.1 Alphaproteobacteria bacterium
ATAGCAGCGATACGGAAAGCCAGACCTATGCTCATGAAATTTTCCGGCTGATCCAGAAGCTGCCGCCTGAGCAGCGATCGGCTTTGATTCTCGTCTTTGGCGAAGGCATGACCCATAAAGAGGCTGCCGAGATTGAGGAATGTCCGGAAGGCACAATGTCGTGGCGCATTCACGAGGCCCGCCATAATCTTGAATATATGATGAAGACGGGGAAGAGTCATGAATGACGATGAACTGAAGTCCATGATGAATGCCAGGATTGAACCGCCCGGTGAACTCGCGAAGCGGCGCACCCAGAAAGAGTCTGGCGACAGATTTTTTGCACAGCAGAAAGAGCTGGTTAAGGATATTCCGCGTTGGCGGAAGGTCGTATCGGTTGCCTGTTTGACTCTTCTTGTGGGAGTGGTTGCTACCTTTTTTACTGCGGTACCATACATAGTGACGCAATCAACACGCAGCGGTTCCGGGACTTCTGACAACGAGACAAGCCTTATTAATAGTACCCAATTTACGCAGTATCCCGCAGGGCTCAGGACTGCCGTGGTACGAATGATTATCAGCGGCGCGGATGTAAGTCAGGTTGAGTTCAACGTCCCTTCAGAAAGTGGCGGTGTGAAATCCGGTGTTCTCGATGTTTTTTCTGCTTCTGGTGGCGGGGCGACCTATGCGGAAGCTCCAGCGGATCTGATGGCTGACGGTCGGCCCGGTCTGTGGCGGTTTAATGCCGAGAATGAAGTCAGGCTAATTGGGTCATCGTCGGAGAATAACATGGCTCAGGCCGAGAATGCCGAATTGATCGCTTTTCTTTCGGGAATTAGTGAGACTGTCTGCCGGAGAATAAACTCGGAATTAGGGTTGCCTGATGGTTCGCCCAATCCCGTCCCTGTTCAATCCGGCATCGATACCATGACGAATATGTCGTTCTCTTCCAAAGGAATGTGTCAGGGTGGTTGTGGCGGAATCATCGGGGCGGAGCCCGAGCAGCATCTGTCCGGACAGCCGTTTGGTTGTTTCATGGACTCCGATCGTCAGCAATATGTGTACTATCATGTGCTGGTTGAACGCTGATCTATAGTTTTTGAAATTATCTTTCCTTTCTTCAAGCCTTGGCAGTCCTCGTTCGTCCAATCGTTATAAGCGATAACAAACGAGGGTACAGGTCATATGTCACGGGTTGTAAACAATCGCGCGGTTTCACGCCGCGGCGAAGAGGGTAATGTTTTATTTTTAATCCTGATTGCCGTGGTTCTGTTTGCGGCGCTTTCATACGCTGTCACACGTAGCAGTCACAGTAACAGCGGCGGCGTCGATAATGAAAAAGGCAAAATTCTTGCGGCACAGATTATCCAGTATCCCGCCGGATTGCGGGTGAGCATCGTTCGCATGATCGTGGGGGGAATAAACCCTGAAGGATTGCGCTTTGACCTGCCGTCCGGGTTTTCGGGTATCACCGATGTCAGGCCTCTTGTTTTTCATCCTCAGGGCGGTGGGGCAACCTATGTGGAGGGAGTTTCCGATACCATGGAAAGCGGTGTTAAGGGGCCATGGTATTTTAACGCCGGATTTGAGATTGAGGATATCGGGTTGAATGCCGGTGGCAGCGACAGTGGCAACGATATTGTCGCCTTTCTTCCCGGTGTTCTGAAAAGCATATGCGCCAGTATCAATCATGGTCTGGGTATAGATGGAATTCCGCAGGTCAACAGCGATATTTCAGCGGATTACCGGGTTTTGATGGATGACGGGTATGTTCTGCCGCCAACCGAGATTATTCTGGGGGTTGCGGGGGGAAACGGCACGGATAATCTGCGCGGGCAGCCCGCAGGTTGTTTCCAAAATGCCGGGGGTGAATATGTGTATTACCATCTGCTTGCAGAACGGTAGAAGGCTGATATCCTTGGATTTATTTTTTCCAAGGATTCTGCAATGGAAGGCGTCATATATACGACATGAGCGCAGAGCGTGATTCAGAGCTGGTGAAGAAAGCCACGGGCGGCGACGCGCGGGCATTCGAAGCTTTGGTCAATCGCCATTACGCGACCATGTTCAAGATGGCGTTCAAATGGTGCGGCAACCGGGCGGACGCCGAGGATATTACCCAGAATGCCTGCATCAAGCTGGCGCGGGCGCTGAAAACCTATGAACACAAGGCGGCCTTTACCACATGGCTGTACAGGCTGGTGATCAATACGGCGATCGATATGAAACGGCATGAAAAGCGACACGATCACGCGCAGGCGGAAATGGATGAAATGCAGGGTAGCGACAGCCCTGAGGCATCTGTCTATGCCAAGGAAATCCTGAAGGAGATCGGGCGCTTGCCGGAGAAGGAGAAGATCGCGATCCTGCTGGTCTTCGGCGAGGGCATGAACCACGCTGAAGCGGCCTATGTCATGGAGGTCAAGGAAAGCACCGTGTCGTGGTACATCCATGAAGCGCGCAAGAAGCTGGATCAGTTCAATTCACATCAGAATAAGGAGCGCCATCATGGATGAAGGGCAGCTGAAGAAAATTCTGAATGACGTCCCGGTGCCGCCGGTGGATGAAAACGCGCAGAAAATCGCCGTTAATCTGGCGTTGACGGAGTTTGCCGCGGCGCAAGCCGATGAACGCAATAATATTTCCCAAGGATCATCCTTGTGGGGCCGTCTGACCGGCAGATCCCACATGAAAAGGAGAGATCCCATGAATAAGAAAATCGTATATGGCGGCATGGCAACGGCGATGGTCGCGGTTCTGGCGGTTGGCGTGACATTCCAGCAAGGTCTGATGGGCACCACCAGCATGACTCCGCAGGCGAGCATCAACCAGATGCAGTTTATTGAGTTTGATCGCAGCCAGACGGCAGGGGCCGGTGCCCGGGTTGAATCCGACCAACTGGCGGCGGCGATACCGCCCGTACCCGCGTTCAGAGGTGATCTTTCCTCTGACCTGAAAGAGAACAGCCCAGGGCGTCAGATGATGGCTGAGGCTGAAACACAAACAGCCAGCAGGGCGCTTCCTGAGTCTCAGCCTGTTCAGGAAATGGCCGATGCAGCGATGAACAGGGCTGCGCCTGTGGCCCCGGCCATGAAGATGGCAATGACGGAAGAGAAGCGCAAGGCCGAAGGTGTTGCCGGTTCTTATACGGCCCCGTACGTCGTACAACCGGAGCCGACGCCACAGGACCTGCATAAAGATGTCGGTCGCGACAAGTTTGAAGATTTTGAAGAAAACCCGATCAAGCTGGTTCAGCAGGAACCTGTGTCCACGTTCTCGATCGATGTCGATACATCGTCTTATGCGTTCCTGCGCAAGCAACTGAATGCCGGGGTTCTGCCGCAGAAAGACGCTGTGCGTGTCGAGGAGATGATCAATTATTTCGATTATGATTACGCACTGCCGGACGACAAGGCGCAGCCGTTCAAACCAAGCGTCACCGTTCTGGATAGTCCCTGGCATGAGGGCCGCAAGCTGGTTCATATCGGCATCAAAGGGTATGACATTCCCAAGACCGAAAGCCCGCGCAGTAATCTGGTGTTCCTGCTGGATACATCAGGTTCGATGAATGAACCGGACAAGCTGCCGCTGCTGGTCAGCTCGCTCAAGTTGCTGCTGGACAGCCTGAAGCCTGACGACACGGTGGCGATTGTGACCTATGCCGGTTCCGCCGGTACGGTGCTGGAGCCGACTAAGGCAGCTGAGAGGGCCAAAATCATCGCGGCACTGGAAAACCTGAATGCCGGTGGCAGCACGGCGGGTGCCGAAGGTATCCGTCAGGCCTATACACTGGCGGAGGCAGGCTTTGACAAGGAAGCGGTCAACCGCGTCATTCTGGCGACCGATGGCGATTTCAATGTTGGTATCACCAACACGGAAGAGTTGCAGGATTTCGTCGAGCGTAAACGCGAAAGCGGCATCTTCCTGTCGGTCTTCGGTTTTGGTCAGGGTAATTACAACGACCAGATGATGCAGACACTGGCGCAGAACGGTAACGGCGTGGCCGCGTATATCGACACGCTGAACGAGGCCCGCAAGGTTCTGGTCGAGGAAGCGTCATCGACATTGTTCCCGATTGCCAAGGACGTGAAGATCCAGGTCGAGTTCAACCCGGCGACGGTGGCGGAATATCGTCTGGTCGGTTATGAAACCCGCAAGCTGAACCGCGAGGACTTCAATAACGACAAGGTCGATGCCGGTGATATCGGCGCGGGCCATACCGTGACGGCGATTTACGAGATCACACCTGTCGGCGGATCGCTTGCGGTGGATGGCAGCCGTTACGCGGCCAAGAGCGAGACGACAAGCAAACCTGAGTCCGGCGAGTATGGCTTCCTGAAGCTGCGTTACAAGCTACCGGATCAGGATGTATCGAAGCTGATCGAGACGCCGATTGTCGCACAGGATACAGCACAGACATATTGCGGTCCGGCGCAGGATTGCGAACCGTCCGCCCCGTATGCTTCGGATGACGTGCGCTTTTCCATCGCGGTGGCATCCTTCGGCCAGTTGCTGAAAGGCAGCAAGTACACCGGCAAGATGGGCTATGAGGATATGATTGCGATGG
>JAMHVA010000297.1:0-10812 GCA_035904625.1 Alphaproteobacteria bacterium
GGCATCGGCCTCGGAAAGGCGGAAGATTTTCCGCCCCTGCGGTTTCTGCCACAGGAACATCTCAAGGACCAGAAACCCCGCATGGAGCAGCGCCACCAGAAAGATCAGGCCGTTGGCTATCATATCCATGATTGAAAATATCCCCGAAACAGACGATTCCCCTTGGGATACAATTTTAAAGAGAGAGTTTGGGGAAGCTCAAGCAATGCCCCGTTTTTTCAGGGATTTATCCCCTTTTCCCTGCGCAAAAGGCTTAATTTTCAAAAGCTCTTTGCTTTTTGAGACATATTCCTATAATACAAAGCCTAATTGACTGACTTAAAAAGAGATTTTGACTACATGTCCAAAGAAGACCTGATTGAATTTAAAGGCGTGATCAGCGAAGTGCTGCCGAACGCCATGTTCCGCGTGAAGCTGGAGAACGACCACGAGATCCTCGCCCATACGGCGGGCAAGATGCGCAAGAACCGCATTCGCGTTCTCGCAGGTGATACGGTGATTGTTGAAATGACGCCGTACGACCTGACCAAAGGCCGGATTATCTTCCGTGAAAAATAAGACGCTGATTCTGGCGTCGGCTTCACCGCGCCGCCGGGATCTTCTCTCTCAGGTCGGGATTACGCCCGACCAAATCCTTCCCGCTGATATCGATGAATCGCATCACAAGGCTGAATTGCCTCGTGATTATGCATTGCGCATGGCCATCGGCAAAGCCGATGCTGTGAGGGCGCAGGGGCAGGACTCATTTATCCTGTCCGCTGACACCGTTGTGGCTTGCGGTCGCCGTATTTTGCCCAAGACCGAAAATGAACAACAGGCGCGTGCGTGTCTGGATTTTCTTTCGGGCCGTCGTCACCGTGTCTATAACGGTATTGCGCTGGTCTTGCCCGACGGCACAATGAAAACGCGCGTTGTCGATACGGTCGTGCAGTTCAAGCGGCTGGATCGTGCGGATATTGATGGTTATATCGCAAGTGGCGAATGGCAGGGCAAGGCCGGTGGTTATGCAATTCAGGGCCGCGCTGCCGCTTTTGTCAAATTCATTGGCGGTTCGTACTCGACAGTCGTCGGTTTGTCTCTTTATGATACTATGCAGTTACTGTCCGGTTCCGGATTCTGGCGTTAGGAGTTTATTCTGCACGTTCTCATCGAAGAAATGGATGGCAGCCTGTGGGCGGCGGCGACCGAAAAAGGCCGCCTCGACGGGCTTGAGGTTGACCCGGTGAACGAGGAAGTGCGCTGGGGCTCGATCTACTGGGCCAAAGTCGCGCGCATCGACACGTCGCTGGACGCGGCGTTCGTCAATCTGGATGGCGATAATATCGGTCTGCTGCATAATGCCGATGTTCGCATCCGTCAGAAGGACGGCACGTATAAAAAGGGCGGCGATGTCGCGATCGGCAAGCTGATCCAGCCGGGGCAGATGATTGCCGTTCAGTCCAAGGAAGGTTACCTGCCGCGTATCGATGAAGAAAGCGGCCAGCGCGTGCGCGAAGACAAGAACCCGCGCATCAGCATGAACATCAATCTTCCGGGCCGGTATGTGATTTTCACGCCGATGGAACTGGAAAACCAGATTTCGCGCCGTATCCGCGACAAGAAACTGCGCAAGCAGTTGCAATCGATGCTGGATGACATGAAGGGCGTCAACGGATGTATCCTGCGTGCGGCAGCGGCAGATACGCAAACCGATATCCTGATCCGTGAATCCAAGATTCTGGCCGAGACGTGGAAACAGGTGCAGACCTTCTTCGAGGGTGATGATCCGTCACTGATCATGCTGGGGCCTGATTCCATCCAGCGTATGCTGAGCGATCATGCGGCGCGTAACATTACCTCTATCGAAGTCACGACGATGGATCATTTCCAGCTGGTCGAAGAATGGTGCGAAGTCTATGCGCCTGACCTCGTAACGAAGATCAAGCCGGTGGAAACTGAGAATGACGATCTGGGCCTGTTCGAACATCATGACCTGATCGGTCAGGTGGAAGAGTTGTTCCAGCCTTATGCCGTCCTGAAAGAGGGCGGGGTCATTATTATGCAGGAGGCCGCCGCTTTCACTGCCATCGATGTCAACAGCGGTGCTGACAAGCGCGGCAAGCTGGCGATCAATATGGATGCCGGTAAGGAAATCGCGCGCCAGATCCGCCTGCGCAATATGGGCGGGGCGATTGTCGCCGATTTCCTGAAGATGAAGGACAAGGACGAGCAAAAGGCGCTGATTGCGGCGCTGGAAGATTATTTCAACGAGGATCCCTGCACGGTCCAGATTCATGGCTTCACCAATCTGGGTTTCCTTGAAATCACCCGCAATCAGCGCACACCAGCCTTGCTGGAGCGCTTCCAGAACGCGATTTCGTGATTTTCAGGCTAGGCAGGGCTGTAAAATCCTGCTGGACAAGAATAGGGGGTTTGCTTATAAACCCTTTACCGAAATTCTTTCTAAATGTGCCCAAGTAGCTCAGTCGGTAGAGCAGGCGACTGAAAATCGCCGTGTCGCTGGTTCGATTCCGGCCTTGGGCACCATTTTTCTCAAATAAATCAAAATATTAAATGGCCGGAACCGGCTGCCTTGTCTTTGCGATTCCGCACATCCCGCGAAAAAGACTATGTAAATGGCGTGCGGGACCATCGTCGGAACATACGCCCCCCTGAAAGGGGCAGGTCCCCGCGGTTTGCGATTGTCCTGCATGCGTGTTAGCGTGCTTACAACAAAAAATGAAAGTGCAGGGAGCACATTGACATGAAAGCAGCCAGACATCTGGCCGGGATTGCTACCGGATTCTTTATGGCGCTGGGCATGGCCCCGGCGAATGCCATCGAGGTGGGCCAGAAACGCCATATCGATATCGTGCGCGACGAGATGAAGGACTGGGAACTGGTGTCGGCCAGCCGGGTGGGTCCGGCGGCAGGCGCGGTGACCGACAGGAAAGATCATGATGACGCGCATGAGCCGCCCTTTCCGGGTTCCCCGATATTAAAGGCCGCTGACGCCCCCGAAGGCCATGTGCCTGCGAAACTGGCGGTTAAGCCCGCACCGTTGCTGTTGATTTTCAATCAGAAGGGAACCGAGAACTGGCGCATGGGCACGCTGGAGGGCAACACGTTCCATTTGCGCGCCGAAGGTCATGCGATGACCCTGACCCCAGTAGCGCATGAATCGGATTTCGTAGAGCCGGTGGAGGTTTCGTATCAACCCGCCACGCAATTCAAGACCCAACAGGCCGCGCCCGGCATGTGCGGACCCGCACAGCAACATCATGAAATGATGGTGAAGGGCAAGCGCGCCGCGCCGGTGTTCGAAGGCATTCAGAAAGACGGTCAGGTTCGCCATACATTGTACGCATCATATAACCCGGCCAACCCGGGCTGGGCGTATGTCGAGAGCAATACAAATATGATCAGCTGTGTGCGCGTATTCGGGCAGACGCTGATACTGGCTGATCGTGAGGAATTCAAACGACCCGCCGTACCCGGCGTTCCTGTGCCGCGCTGATGCGGAGAGGATAAAAAAACGGCAGCGCAAGCTGCCGTTTTTTATTGAATAACGTCCGGTTATTGACCGGGAGGCTGCAGCAGAATGACGCCGGGGGGCAGCCCTTGCTGTTGCTGCGCCTGCGGGCGCGCACCATTGGCGTAGTCTTTCTTCGCCTTCTCAATAAAGGCGGAAGCCGCTGCTGCCGGGTCTTTTGCACCCTGTGACTTCCAGTAGGAACGATATTCCTTAACGGCGCTCGACGCCCCCGGATTGCCCGGTAGTGCTGACATAACTTCAGTCAGTTCGGCTTCCGGCACGGCGCGGTACATGAACGCGCCCAGATTATGGCCCATCTGGAAACGCTTGCCGACTTCATTCGCGTATTGTGCGGACCAGTTGGCACGAACGTCCGGGTCGCGCATGATGTTCTGCAGGACGGCTTCGCGGAAACCCTTTTTATCAGCTTCCGAGAGTTGCTTGCCCTGTGCCTTCAGCGATTTGGCCTTTGCATGCAGGTCGGAGATTTCCGAGCTGAGGGATTCAAATTTGTAAACGCCATCCATCGCTTTGGTGCGGTTGAAGTTCACTTCGGCATCGATGGCGTACAAAGCCGTCTCTGCTGTGACGGCGGCCTGTAGTGCCGAACGCAGAATGATCCGGGACTCCAGATCGTGGGCGTCCTGCAGGTACGGGACTCTCTCAGTGCCAACGGAACTCGCACGCAGGAACGTGACCGCCAGGAATGTATGTCCGAAATCTTCGTTCTTGATGGCCTTGACCAGATCGTCCGGCGCGGTCGCGATCGGGCCATAAGGGCTTTCGCGGTTGGGCGGAATGCCGACCAGCAGCACCTTGTTATCGGAATCGTAATAAGAGACAGCCGGAATATCCGTACGGGCACAAAGAACCTCAACGCCAAGACCCGCTTTCTTCAGCGATGCCTCAAGGTCTTTCCATCCGGAATACTGCGTCAGGTTTTCATACGAGGCAGCCAGCGCAGCGTCATAAGGGAATGCACGGCGGCTCGTCTCGTTCGTCTTCATGCAGGCATCGGGCAGCTTATCGGGCACGGCATGCTGGGCCTGCACATTGGTATTGACGGCAGTCGCCAGAGCCAGACCGGCAACAGTACCGGCAAAATAACGATGGGCGCGGGTGGATAATGACGCGGACATATGAAACCTCTTGATGGTTGACCTGTTCAGATTTTTATTGGAAACCATCTAATACCGGCGGGCGGCCCTATGCAAACAGTTTTTCCGGGCCGGACTAAATTCATTATTATGTATAATTATATTCAGGCGGCGTGGCTGATGACGCTGTTTATCGCGCTTTTCCAGCCTTTATAAAGGGTTGCCCTGCGTTCTGCGGTCATGTCCGCATTATAGCGCTGCGCCCGTTGCCAGCGGCTGGCGATATCATCAAGGTCTTGGTAAATGCCCGCCTGCAGACCGGCGAGGAAAGCTGCGCCAAGCGCTGTCGTTTCCGTGACCACAGGGATATCGACCGGGCGGTCCAGCATATCGGCGATGAACTGGCAGACAAACTGATTGGCGACAAGGCCGCCATCGGCGCGGATCACATCGGGCATGGTGCCGGTATCGGCTTTCATCGCATCCATCAGGTCGAGGGTCTGATAGGCTTGTGCCTCCAGCGCGGCACGCGTGATATGCGCGGCTGTGGATTCACGCGTCAGCCCCATGATCGCGCCGCGCGCATGCGGATTCCAGTAAGGCGCGCCGAGGCCGGTGAACGCGGGCACGAAATAAACGCCGTTGGTATGCGGGACGCTGGTCGCCAGCGTTTCGCTTTCCTCCGCCCGCCTGAACAGGTGAATGCCATCGCGCAGCCATTGCACGGCGGCACCCGCAACGAAAATCGATCCTTCGACGGCATAGGTCGAACGGCCATTCAGGCGGTAGGCTTGCGTGGTCAGAAGGCGGTTGCGCGAGGAAGAGAACGTCTCGCCGCTGTTCATCAGCGCGAAGCACCCCGTGCCATAGGTCGATTTGACCATACCCTTGCTGAAGCAGGCCTGCCCGATCAGGGCTGCTTGCTGGTCGCCCGCCATGCCACCGATGGCAATTGATTGTCCCAGCAAAGCGGGGTCTGTTTCACCAAAGGCTGTCACATTGTCGCGGACATCGGGAAGGATCGCGCGCGGGATGTTGAACAGGGCCAGCAATTCATCATCCCATTGCTGGGTGCGGATATTGAACAGCATCGTGCGCGACGCATTGGTGGCATCCGTTGCATGCACCTTGCCACCCGTCAGTTTCCACAGCAGGAAACAATCGACAGTCCCGAAAGCCAGATCGCCGTGTTCGGCCCTTGCCCGTGCGCCTTCGACATGATCCAGTATCCACGCAATTTTTGTGGCCGAGAAATAGGGATCGAGCAGCAGTCCGGTTTTATCGGTGACTTTTGCCTCGTGGCCCTGATTTTTTAAGGTGGCGCAGATATCAGCGGTACGGCGATCTTGCCAGACGATGGCATTATAAACGGGTTCGCCGGTCTTACGGTCCCACAGGATGGTGGTTTCGCGCTGGTTGGTGATGCCAATCGCGGCAATCCGGTCTGTATGCCGGTCACTCATCACGGCACGGCATGCCCACAGCGTATCATGCCAGATATCGCGGGCGTTTTGTTCAACCCATCCGTTATGCGGGTAATGCAGCGTCAGTTCTTTCTGGCGGATCGCCAGAATTTTCCCGTCTGTCGAAAAAAGAATGGCGCGGGAGCTGGTGGTACCCTGATCGATACTCAGAATGGCTGTGTCCATGATCGTGCGTTCCCGTTCGGCTCAGGCGGCTTTGGATGAATGATACGCCGCAAGATTGTTATAGGTGTCTTCACAGATATGCAGGCCCATTTTCGTGCGGCGCCAGAGCATGTCATCAAGATTGCGCGCCCATTCATGGCGCATCAGGTAATCGGTTTCGGCCTCATAGATGCCATCGCCGAAATACACGCCCAGCGAGGCAACGGATGTCTTGCCCTTCAGCAGGATATTCATCCGCGTGCCATAGGTACGGGCATAACGCTTGACGATATTTTCACCCAGCCAGGAATAGACCTTGATCTGGTTCTTTATAAAATCATCCATGCTGCCGGATATATCGCCGCCGGGCAGATAGTTTTTATGGGTGACTGTCGGTTTGAATTTGTACTTTTGCAGGCTGAACAGCTGGTCAACCGCCTGTTCGGACAATTTGCGGTATGTTGTCAGCTTGCCGCCAAAAACGGACAGGATCAGCGGCCCGTGGCTCTGGTCGGCGATCAGGCGGTAATCCCGCGTGACGGATGATGCGTTGTCGCTGCCGTCATCCAGCAGGGGCCGCACGCCGCTATAAGTCCAGAAGATATGTTTGGGGCTGACCTGTCCCTTAAAGAAACGATTGACGGCTTTGACCAGATAATCGATTTCGTTGTCGTCGATGGCGACGCTGGCTGGGTCGCCTTTGTATTCGACATCGGTCGTGCCCACCAGCGTATAGCGGCCTTCGTAAGGGATGGCGAAAACGACGCGGCGGTCGGGTTGTTGCAGCAGATAGGTGTGAGACCCTTCGTACAGGCGCGGCAGAATGATATGGCTGCCCTTGACCAAACGCACATGGGGAATTTCTGGCCCGGCGATGTTGCAGCCTTCCAGAAACTTGCGGACCCATGGCCCTGTGGCATTAATGACGGCACGGGCGGTGAATGTGCCTTCATCGCCGGTGCTGATATTGCGCAGCTTGACCGACCAGGAAGATTTATCGGTCGTCGGTTCGAGGCCGATGCAGGCTGTCCGCGTCATGATGCGGGCACCATGTTCGGCGGCACTGATGACGTTCAGCAGGACAAGACGCGAATCCTCGACCCAGCAATCACTGTAATGAAAACCGCGCTGGTATGAATCCTTCAGCGGTTTTCCGCTCTCTTCCTTTTTCAGGTCAACGCCGCGCGAAGCGGGCAGCGATATCTTGCCACCCAGATGGTCATACAAAAACAGACCCAGACGGATCATCCATGCGGGCCGCAGTTCGGGTGTATGGGGCATGACGAAATCAAGCGGCTTGATGATCTGCGGCGCGATACGCATCAGCGTTTCACGTTCCTGCAGCGATTCACGCACCAGCCGGAATTCGCCGTATTCAAGATAGCGCAGGCCGCCGTGGATCAGCTTGGTGCTGGCCGATGATGTGGCCCCGGCAATATCCTGCGCCTCGACCAGCAGGACCGAAAGCCCGCGCATCGCGGCGTCGCGGGCGATGCCTGCGCCATTGATGCCGCCGCCGATCACGCAAAGATCGAAATCAGGTGTGCCTTTGAACGCCATAAAAGAAGCCTGTTGTCGGTGTGATAAATCAGCCCATCAGGCTGATGTCTGTCCGGTGCAGAACGCAGATGAGAGTAAAGAATTTCCGGGCGGTTTCAAAATCCATTTCGATTTTACCCTCAAGCCTTTCCATCAGCAGGCGGGCGCCTTCATTATGGATACCGCGACGACCCATATCGATGGCTTCCAGCTTTTCCGGCCCGGCGGTGATACGGGCCTGTTCGTAACTGCGGATCACGAGGAAATAATCCTGAATGATGCGATGATAGGGGCGCAAGGACAGGGCCAGCGTCTGCAGGTTTTCGGTTTCGCCGTTTTGCAGGTCCATCACCAGATAGCCGTTTTGCAGAGACAGCCGCACGTCATACGGGCCCTGGTTGTCGTTGACCGGCTGGAAATAGGATTGCGCTTCCAGTTGGGCCAGTGCCTGCGTGCGCTCGTGCTGC
This sequence comes from Alphaproteobacteria bacterium, assembly GCA_035904625.1. Taxonomy (GTDB): domain Bacteria; phylum Pseudomonadota; class Alphaproteobacteria; order Micavibrionales; family Micavibrionaceae; genus Micavibrio_C. Next base: position 8,246 of record JAMHVA010000297.1, read on the forward strand.
ATGAACCCGGCGGATGCTGGCTGTGCGCATTCAGGTTCCTGCAAGACGATACGTGCGATGCGGCTCTCAGTCATGACACTTTTGGTGCGGGAATTCTCTCGATTTTGGCACCGCAGCTTTTCAGCTTGGAATCCAGCTCTTCATAACCGCGATCCAGATGGTAAATACGGTCGATGGTGGTCGTGCCTTTGGCGACCAGTGCTGCAAGAACCAGCGCGGCAGACGCACGCAGATCGGTGGCCATCACCGGCGCGCCTTTCAGTTTCTGGCTGCCTTCCACGGTGGCGGTGTGACCGTCAATTTTGATTTTGGCACCCATGCGGGCCAGTTCCGGCACATGCATGAAACGGTTTTCCCAGATGGTTTCCGTGATGGAACCGCCGTTGACCGTCTGGGTCAGCAGGGCCATATATTGCGCCTGCAGGTCGGTGGGGAATCCCGGGTGAACTTCCGTCGTGATGTCGGTGCCGTCTTTCAGCGGTCCCTGACGTTCGACGACGATATCGCCGTTTTCTTCCTTGAACGTGACGCCCATTTTTTCAAGCGGCTTGACCAGCGCCTGCAGATGCTCGAGCGTGGAATTGCGGATGGTCAGCTTGCCGCCGGTCATGGCGGCGGCGATGATGTAGGTGCCGGTCTCAATGCGGTCGGCGACGACATCATGTAACGCACCGCCCAGCTTTTCCACGCCCGTAATGGTGATTTCCGGCGTGCCCAGACCTTCGATCTTGGCGCCCATCGCCATCAGGCAGCGGCCCAGATCGACGATTTCCGGTTCGCAGGCCGCATTGAAAATGCGGGTGATGCCATGGGCCAGAACGGCGGCCATCATGACGTTTTCGGTAGCACCGACAGACACGCGCGGGAATGTGACATCGGCACCTTTCAGGCCGTTGGGGGCGGACACACGGATATAACCGTCTTCCAGTTCGACTTTTGCCCCCAGTGCTTCAAAGCCGCTTAAATGGAAATCAATCGGGCGAGTACCGATGGCGCAGCCACCCGGCTGGGACACGGTGGCTTCGCCGAAACGCGCCAGCAAGGGGCCCATGACAAGGAAGCTGGCGCGCATTTGCTTGACCAGATCGTAATCGGCCTTGGTGCTTGTGATATTCTTCGCCTGAATGGCCATGGTTCCTGTCGGGCCCGTGGCAACGGTCGCGCCCATGCGCTCCAGCACTTTGGTCAGCGTACCGATATCGCGCAGCGTTGTCGGCATGTTGGTGAATTTCATACTCTCGTCCGTCAGCAGCGATGCGCACATCAGGATCAGGGCGGAATTTTTGGCCCCGCTGATATCAATGGTGCCGTTCAGCTGTTTGCCGCCCTGAATGCGGATCAGGTCATCGCCGCGTTTTTCACGGGCGGGCATCGCCACAACTTTGGATCGGGCGGCCGGTTTTGCGGCGGTTGCTGTTTTCTTGCTGGCGGTCATGGCGTGCTATCCTTGTCTGTTATCTTTATTGTTGTGCATTAAAGGCGCGGCAGCGTAACGCCGGTTTGCCCCATATATTTGCCGCTGCGGTCGGCGTAGCTGACTTCGCACGGGCTGGACCCTTTGAAGAACAGGAACTGGCAGACGCCCTCATTCGCATAAATCTTGGCGGGCAGCGGCGTGGTGTTCGAAAACTCCAGCGTGACATGGCCTTCCCAGCCCGGCTCCAGCGGCGTGACGTTGACGATAATGCCGCAACGCGCGTATGTGCTTTTGCCCAGGCAGATCACCAGCACGTCTTTCGGGATGCGGAAATATTCAACCGTGCGCGCCAGCGCGAAACTGTTCGGCGGAATGATGCAGACATCGGTCTTGCGCTCGACAAAACTCTGGGTGCTGAATTCTTTCGGATCGACAATGGCATTATTCACGTTGGTGAAGATCATGAATTCATCGGCGCAGCGCGCATCATAACCATAGGACGACAGACCGAACGAAATATTGCCCTCGCGCTTTTGCTTCTCGACGAACGGTTCGATCATGCCCTGCGTCTGCGCCAGTTCGCGGATCCAGTGGTCGGGCATGATGCCGGGGGCGGCCAGAGAGGCCTCTTCGGCGGTCGGCTGGATCACGTTGCTGGGGCGCATGGCGTCTTGTTCCTTTTGCTGCAGTTTGCGGCGTTTCAAATTTTCCCGTAAAGCCTCGGCGCGTTGGGCCTCGCGCTTCTTCTGAAGGGTGACTCTAGTCTGATTCGTCATTTTGTTCGAATCCGGGCAATTTATCGGGAAAACCGGGGAAATTTATAGTCAAAATAGGGATGACAGGCCAGAAATTTTATTGTAACGTCCGGCCTCCTGTGGGTTTCCCATAGATGCTGCTGTAGCTCAGTGGTAGAGCGTACCCTTGGTAAGGGTAAGGCCGCGAGTTCAATCCTCGCCAGCAGCACCATTATTTTCTCATATAAAAGCGAATTGAATTATTCCAATGACTTAGCTCGAATGAGGACTGGGATAAAACTCAAAAACTGTGAAAACGGGTATACCAGACGGACTTTTCTCACAAACCGGTTAACAGCACGCCCCTCTGAACTCATTGATTTTATTTAATAAGCAGCGAAGACGTTTGAACAAGT
>JAMHVA010000298.1:0-1785 GCA_035904625.1 Alphaproteobacteria bacterium
CTCTGCGGAGTCCCTTGATTGCTTTGGCGCATGTGATAGCGTTGCGGGTCAATGCACAGCACCTTTTGATTCCCCTACAGCTTTATATAGAAGGCCAAGCACCATGTTTACCGGAAACCATGCCATGAAAGCAGCAAACCAGATATCATCCCAATCCGCCCTGAAGGATTACCTTTTCACCAGCGAGTCCGTCGGTGAAGGTCACCCTGATAAAGTATGCGACCAGATTTCAGACGCGATCGTCGATCGCTATCTGACGCAAGACCCCGAAGCCCGTGTTGCGTGCGAGACAGTCGCCACCACGAATTACGTCGGCATCTTCGGCGAGACCCGCGTACAAGGCGAGCCTGTCAGCAAGGAAGAGCTAACGAAGATCGCACGTCAGAAGATCAAAGACATTGGCTATGCACAAGAAGACTTTCACTGGGAAAAAGTAAAAGTCGATGTGCATGTACACTCTCAGTCCGCTGACATTGCTGTCGGCGTTGATTCAACAGGCAGCAAAGAAGAAGGTGCTGGCGACCAAGGTATCATGTTTGGTTATGCCTGCCGCGAAACCGAGCACCTGATGCCTGCCCCTATTCACTTCTCACATAACATTCTGCGTTCCCTCGCTGAGGCGCGTCATTCTGGCGCGCTGCCGTATCTGGAACCGGATGCAAAGTCCCAAGTCACGCTGGAATATCGTGACGGCAAGCCTGTGCGCGCGACATCGATTGTTGTTTCGACACAGCACAACGAAAAAGTGTCGCAAGCCGACGTGCGTGAGATGGTACGCCCGCATGTGATGGCCGTTCTGCCCGAAGGCTGGATGTGCGATGAAAGCGAATTCTACGTGAACCCGACAGGCCGCTTCGTTATCGGCGGTCCGGTCGGCGATACGGGTCTGACGGGGCGCAAGATCATTGTCGATACTTACGGTGGCTCCTGCCCGCATGGCGGCGGTGCTTTCTCGGGCAAAGACCCTACAAAGGTTGACCGTTCAGCTGCCTATGCCGCGCGTTATGTCGCCAAAAACATTGTCGCTGCCGGATATGCTGACCGCTGCACAGTTCAGCTTTCCTACGCGATCGGTGTCAGCAAGCCACTGTCTGTCTACGTCAATACGCATGAAACAGGCACCGTGCCGGAACAGGAGATCATCAACGCGATCAGCAAGACAATCGACCTGAGCCCACGCGGCATTCGCACGCACCTGCAACTGAACCGCCCCATCTATGCACGTACAGCCGCTTATGGCCATTTTGGCCGTGCTGCCGATGCGGATGGCGGATTCTCGTGGGAAAAGCTCGATCTCGTCGACTCCTTGCGTAAAATTCTTGGCTGAGAGTCTTAAAAGAGAGAAAAACCGCCTTTACGGGCGCAAACAGACGCGTGCTTTGAGTGATATCAAGCAGGCGTCTGTTGATCTTTTGCTGTCAAAACTCCAGCCTGATCGTGATAAGACAAAAGCGGCTTCCCGCATTACGATTGAAGAGCTTTTTGGCCAGCCTGTTAGACCCGTGTGGTACGAAATCGGTTTTGGCAGCGGTGAGCACCTGATCGGCCTGATGAAGCAGCACCCCGACATATATATGATAGGCGCCGAACCGTTTATTAACGGGATGGCCAACTTCCTGCACCAGTTCGAAAAGGACAAACTGCCGGAAAGCCACGTCCGGGTATGGATGGACGATGCCATATTACTGGCGGAGCGCCTGCCGGATTCATGTCTTGATCGAATGTATGTCCTGAATCCTGACCCCTGGCCTAAAAGACGACATCATAAGCGCCGCATCATTAACC
>JAMHVA010000299.1:0-14321 GCA_035904625.1 Alphaproteobacteria bacterium
GTTGCAGGCGCCTGTATGCTGAGTGCTTGCACCACCGGGAAACCTCTCTTCAAAAGCACGCCGCAAGTTGCAGCATCGCCCGATAAAGTATCGGCGATGCTGGCGGACGCTGCTGACCGTGCCTCCGTTGCTCTTGAAACCCTCGCCGCTGTTGAACAGGCCCGCGCGCCCGGCATCGCTGTCGCACCGATTGAAAACGCTCCGGCAGAATTGCGCCGCGCCATTACCGTGAACTGGGTCGGCCCTGTCGATCGCATCACCAAGACGCTGGCCGACCGCGCCGGCTACAGCTTCAACGTGATTGGTAACACGCCGCCCACACCGGTTGTTGTATCGCTGGATGTTGAAAATAAACCGGTCATTGATGTCCTGCGCAATATCGGCCTGCAACTGGGTATGCGTGCCGACATTCGCGTTGACAGCGCACGCCGTGTTGTCGAAATCCACTATGCGCCGAACGCCGGTGTCGGGGGCTGATGGTGAGGAAAACATTCAAGCAAGCCAGATATGTATGTCTGTCGCTCAGCGTTCTGGTCCTGCTCGCCAGTGCGCAGTCGGCGCAGGCTGTTGATGTCGGTAGCGCTGATGCATCGGCCCCGCCACCGATCACTGAACTCGAGAATATTCCCGATGGCAATGCGCCGGTCAAAGAAGTGAACGACGAAGTCAAGGGGTTGCCGTTCGATATGCGTCGTGATGCCATTCGTGAAGCGGCGTTATCATACGGCGCACGCGGCGGTCTGGCGTGGCGTACATACCATATTCGTAATGAGCTTGAATCACGTTCGGTCCAGATGGACAAGACGTTCGATTTCCGTCAGCTACTGATTCCGGCACCTTCGGGGCTGCTGATCGAGCCGCCAATTGTCTCTGAAGCGGTGAATGCCCTGCTGATTGAAGGCACGGGTCAGGAAGCTGCCGTATCGGACCGCGTTTATGAAATCATCCGTAATGCGCGGATCGTTACCGCTGCACGCCACTGGCGCAACTATCTGGAGCGCGATTGGGGCGAAGTGATACCGCCGCCGGATATTCTGCGCCCGATCAATAAGCAGGAACGCGAAGACTGGATCCGCTGGGTTCGCGAGGGCTGGGCCAAGGGCGTCGAGCAATCTGACGAGATTTTCAATGATGACCTTAATCAGCTCTCCGCTGATTATCAGGGCATGGTTCGTTATCGTTTGTTGCTGGCGCAGGGTATGATCTCGCCGCCTTACGCGCTGCAGGTTGATCGCGGTGTGACGGGCAGCGGCGACAGAATGCGTGTCGGTGACCGTGCGGTTCAGATCACGGGTAAACCAGAGTTTATTTCGGGAACCGAGAGATGGCAACCCGCAAGCCGGTAAGTCTACTTAAAAGCAAGGACAGCAAAGGCCAGACATGGCCCGAAGAGCCAAACCGGTTCACGCAGGATCACGTGGATGAGTTCCTGCTGTGGTCGGTGAAGAAGGGCTCCTCCGACATTACTTTCCAGACGGATCGTCAAGTCTATCATGAACTGGACGGGGGCTTGTATCCCGGAACGTTCCGTGCCCTCGATGCCGCCGACATGAGTGCGATTCTGCATCGTATCTACGGTCCGGAGGCGCAAGCCCGTTTGGCGTCCGGTACGGATCTCGATCTGTCTTATGAAGTCCGGCCTGATCGTTATACCCGTATCCGTTTCCGTGTGAACATCACGGCCATTCTTTCGCGTGGACGTGATGCCGCGCAAGTCACGATGCGTGTTCTGCCGAACACACCGCCATCGATGAAAGATCTGAATATCGAGAAAGAAATCATCGATAACTGGGCCCCGCGTCAGGGAATCGTGATCGTCACAGGTCCGACGGGTTCCGGTAAATCGACGTTGCTGGCGGCGGGCAACCGCATGCTGCTGGAGCGTGCGCATGGCTGCGGCAAGATGCTGACCTATGAGTCCCCGATTGAATATGTGTACGACACAGTGCGTTCGCCGCGTTCCCTTGTGTCGCAAACGGAAATCCCGCGTCACCTGCCCAGCTTCGCCCGCGGCGTCCGTAACGCGCTGCGCCGGAAGCCTGAAGTCATCCTTGTAGGCGAATCGCGTGACCGCGAAACGATTTCCGCCACGATTGAGGCCGCACAAACCGGTCATGCTGTATATACGACAACCCACACCAACGGGGTGGCGTCCACGATCCAGCGTATGGTCTCAACATTTGAACCTGGCGAGCGGTCCGAACGTGCCTATGCTTTGGTCGAGGCGCTGCGCATGGTGGTGACCCAGGCATTGGTACCCAAGATCAATGGCGGCCGTCTGGGCGTGCGCGAATTCATGGTATTCCCCGCCGAAGTGCGGGAAAAACTTCTCGATATGGAGTTCACGAACTGGCCCTCGACGATCCAGCGCATGATCCCGGCCTATGGTCGCACCATGGCGGATTCCGCCAAGATCGCCTTCGAAGCCGGGATTATCGAACGTCGCTGGTATCTGTTGCTGGCCTCCAGCACCGGGGGCGGCGGCTAGAAGAATTTACACACTGTTCATCATTTGCAGGCATTCTGTTAGAACGGGCGCAAGTAACCTAAGGGGATAATATGGCAAACGCAGCCGATGATAATGCCGTAGAGAAGCAGAACTGGCACTGGCGTAACACCATGCGCCCGGTGCGTTTCTTCAATCTCGATGCCCGCGCTGGAATTCCGTATATTTTCCTGCTGATGCATTTCCGGACATCGACCTTTATTCTGGTTTTGATCAGCACCATCATCTTTCGCGCCATGGAAAATCGCGGCCTGTCTTTCCCGGCAGCACTGCGTGCGCTACGGGTCTGGATCTTCGGTGACGAACGTCGTGCCTGGCTCCGGCTGCGGGCCCGTAAAATGAAGGATTACGGCTAGACCGATTCCTCCCAAATATCGTTGAAACAAGCCCGTCGCCGCTTGTTATTTTGACCTCATAGCTTTATTGTCAAATCGTATTTTCGGATGCTGCGCGAGAGGCGCGGGTGTCGATACTGACGAATATCAAGTGATACGCGCGAAAGGTGTTGCGATATGAAAGACAATAAATGGACGAATATGCGTGCAGCCCTCTTGGGGATGGTGTTCATCGCCATGCCGGGTGTTGCGTTTGCCGGTTTTGACTGGACGCCCCCCCCGGCACCCCAGCCAGCCGCCATCGAGGAATCTATGGCCGATGGTCCCCTGGTTCCGGCATCTCCGTCCGCTGCCGTCGATTCCGCTGAACTGGCTCCTGTCGTCGCTGTAGAGGCTGAAACGCCCGCGACCTCACACGTTGTCGAATCAACCTCTGTGACAGCCCCGTCCACATACGCCGATGCCATGGGCTTTGGTTCTGAGATTCCTCTGGCGATGGCGCTGGGGCAAATTGTTCCGCCGGGCTTTGTTTATTCCTTCGGTGAAAATGTGAATCCGGGCACGCTTGTGTCCTGGAATGGCGGCAAGCCGTGGGATCAGGTCCTTCTGGATGCTTTGACGTCTCGTGAACTGACTGCCACGATCAACGGAAACTCTGTCTTGATCAAGAAGGCAGGCGCCCACCCCGCTGAAGAGGCCGCCGCACAACCGGCCGCCCCGGTTGCACGCATGACGGATCCTGAAGCGCCGGTTGTACGTGACGCACAGTCAGCAGCGGCGCTGGAATCCGCAGAGCAGGCTGACCGTGCCGTTATGGCTCCGACAGCTGTGACCGGCGAAGGCACAGCCGAAAAATATCCGCGCCGGGCGCCGCGCAAAAGTTTTATCGAATCGATCTTCGGCCAGGCAGATAAACCCGATGCTTATGATCATCAGGTAGAGGTCGAAAACAATGCACCGCCGCCGCTGGAAGCGACACAATCAGAATCCGCTCCTGTTTCAAAAACAGCGGGAACGCCGGATGATGTTGCCGTTGAAGAGATGAGCGCCGTTTCCGAACCGACAGCTCTGGAAAGCGATTCAATGGCCCCGGTTGCGGCTTCCTATGAACCGGCTGCAACGACCAGTCCGATCCCCCATCGCCAGTCGTCATTGCCGCCGATTTCCCGCGCGGAGCCGCATGACGTTTCCTATGTTCAGGAACGCGCCTACGAAAACAACACCGATCTGACCGTGCCGCCGCCAGTTGCGTCTTACGCCACAAAGGTAAAAGCGAGCGTTCTTGATCCGTTCGAAGTTCGTCTCTGGAAGGCCGACAGTCAGGCTAATCTGAAGGATGTTCTGACATCATGGGCTGGCAATGCCAATGTGGATGTGATCTGGGATTCAAGCTATGACTACAAGCTTCCCGGCAGCATCAGCCTGCAAGGCACATTCCCTGAAGCTGTAACGAAAATTCTGGCCCTGTATGGCAATTCGGAACCGCGCCCGCAAGGTCGCCTGCACCCAAACCTTCCGAAAGGCCCCTCCGTATTGTTGATCGAAAATTATCCCTGATTATTCGGAATATGAATATGGCGCAAAGGGCGGCTTCTGCCGCCCTTTGCATTTTTACCAGTCACCCCGCGCTACACAAGGTGATCAGGAAAGGAATGAGGCCAGATTCAGGCTGCTGACAGTTGCGGTCACGCGGTATGATGCTTCAAGCTGGATTTGCAGCGCACTGAGCTTCAGCGCCACCTCATTGATATCGACATCCTCGACCTGCCCGATGGTATCGGCCAGCGCCTTTTTCTCGTAGGTATGATTCTCAGCAATCTGCTTGATCTGGCTTTGCGCCTGCGCCAGCTTGAAATGTTCGGTGTCGATCTGGTCCAGGCCCTTGTTCAGCATCGCGGCCAGATCGTTGAACACACGGTAAAAATTCTCATTCTGCTCCTGCTGTGTGGCGCCCGGGGCGGTCACCGTCGTCATGGGATCGCCGGCATCCAGCGTCACTTCATCAAGAATCGAGTCGATATTCTTGATCATGCTGATGGCAACCATGACGTTACGAAACGGGTCGGCATTTGCCATTACGGTGTAATCAATTTCGGCATTGTCATCCACGCGGACGGTCACATTCTTGGTATTGCCGCTGGCGATCTGCGCATCATAGCCGACGATGGTGTCGGTCAGCTGCGTTTTATCTTTATATGTGGCCATAAACTGATCAGTCGTGATCGTACCGTTCACCCAGTCTGTAATTTGTTTCCGGGTATAGCTGTCAAGGCTGCCGGTATCGGTCAGCGGCTTGGTGGTGCTGTTCGCACCGCCCAGAAGGTAACGGTCGCCGTCCTTCTCATTAATCAGGTTGAACAGGAAACCTTGGAGATTCTTGGCATAATCCCCCAGTGTTTCCATCTCGTACTCGCCTTCCTGGGTCTGGATTTCCATCGAACCGAGCAGGCCTTCCGTCTGCGTCCGGATTTCCGATACAAGATTTGTCGTCATTGTAATGCGGCGATCCGCAATCGTAATGTTGTTCAGGTAGTTATCGAGCGCATTGAAATTGGCGCGTGCCTTCTTCGATGCCAGAACGTCGCTCCCAAGGCCGGAGAATATCTCCGCTTTCTTGCCGGACGTCAGCTGGGTCTGCAGCGTTCCCAGCTGGGCTTGCAGGGCCTTCAGGCGCTCAACCTGTTCCAATGACTTTCCAAGTGTCGATACGTTTGTCATGATCGTTTGCCTCTTTTCTTATTACCTGACGGCGTTCAGCAATTCGCCGAACATCTCGTCAATTGCACTGACCATGCGGGCAGCAGCGGCATAGGCCGTCTGTACGACGATCAGGTGCGACAGTTCCTCGTCTATATTGACGGTGGATTTGTCCATGTACTCGGTTTCCAGCAGGTCGCGGAAGGACTTCTCGTCATCGCGGCGGGCCGTGGCCAGAAGGATTTCTTCTGTCTGCTGGTTGACCATTTTCTGTGAGTAATCGATCAGCGATGTTGCGCTGATAATTCCGGTATTCAGGCTGGCGTCCGGCCCCAGGTTTGAAGAGCGAAAATTGTTTGTCGTGCTGTACAAAACATTGGTGATCGGGTTATTCGCGCCGAATAGGGCCTGCATGATCGTGGCGCCGCTGGCAACACCGCTGCCGCCTGTGCCGTCAGATATGAACGATCCGCCAACGATCTTTATATCGCCGCCGAAAACCGGGCCGCCGTTGCTGTCATCGTTCCCGGGCCTTAAGGTCAGGAAGCCGTTGGCATCGACATCGACAAACAGTCCGGGCACGCCGGTTCCTGTCAGTGCGTCATATTCAAGCTTGTCGAGAAATTCTGTCTCGGTGTCGCCGGGTTCAATCGTGATCCGGACAGGGGCGTCCTTTCCGACCTGTATCTCGATATAAGGATCGTTGGTGTTATAGGTGCCTTCTTCGAATCCCAACAGCGCCAACCCTTCGGGGCGCATGCCGTTGACGGCGGTCGTCGCGTCGATCGTCAGGTTGGCACGCGTGTCGATGACAAGTTCGCCATACGGGCTGACGCTGGCTGAAACGGCAAAGGCCGGATCCGGCGGTGGCGCCAGGTTATTGATGGCGGCAGCCATCTGATCGGCGGCGGTTACGATCGCACCGCCAATCGGATAGGCCGTGTTGATGGTCGACAGACTTAGTGAATATGTCTGCGCCGGAACACCCAGTCGCGGATCGTCAAAGGTAATTTCGAAAACATCGTTAATCGGCGGCCCCGGCGGATTGGGATCGAAAATATCGCCGCCCGCGTTGATCAGGGCCTGCAAGTCTGAATAAGAGGAAAGATTGAGCGTGCCGCTGACCGTGTTGGTGGAATAGATACCCAGCCATTCCTGCATCGTGACGCCGCCCGATGCGGTGGCGCGAATATCGACATTGCCAACCGCTTGCTGGTATTCAATCTCGCCGAAAGTAAATTCGACAATCCGGCGCAGCATCTCGTTGGATCCGGCCTGTACGGGCAGGTCTGTGGCGGCTGTGCCGCTCTGGATCAACGTGTTATCGTTCACAATATTCTGGTTGACCTGTATTGTGCGCGAGAATCCGACATAAGTGACAGGGGTCAAGGGCCCGGGCGGGTTGGGAACAGGGGCTGTATCGGCAGGAATGCTGCCGCTGGCATCGGTAAACAGGCGCAGTCCCTGCGATTCAAACCGCATGGCCATTTTATGCGCCAGCTCGTCCAGCTGTGCCTGCTGACGGGGCAGAACGTCATCACGCAGTTCGATCAGGGCGCCGACTTCGGCGCCAATCCCGGTTTCCGTGATGTTGATGGCATTGGGGTTGTCGGCAGGATCGCCGCCGACATAGATCGCCGAAGCCGATTGCGGATAATAGCTGTCTGGCCCGAGAGGAGCGCCGATTTCAAAGAACACGGTTTCCGCCCGCTCATCGGCCAACTGAACACCCTGGCGGGTCTGAACGACCATAACGCCGTCCGGCCTTGTAAAGAAACTGATATCCATCAGGGCCGATAGTTCCTTCACGGTCTTGTCGCGGAAATCCTCGGAAGAGGCCGTCGTCTTGTTGAAGGCTTTATCGAGGCGTATTTCCTTGTTCAGTGTGGCGATGGTTTGCAGTTTATCGTTAATCTTCTGCACGGCCAGCGTGATGTCTTCCTGCGTGTCGTTGCGCATCTCATCAAGCAGATCGGAAAAATCATGGAATTTGTCGACGACGGTCTGCGCCTGTTCGACAATCGAACGCTGCAGGAATGAATCTTCCGGGCTGTCGGCCAGTGCGGCGAAGGCGTCGCGCAGATCCGATATCTCAGAGGAGATGGACAACTCTTTTTCCGGGCTGCCATGGAATTGCTGGATCCGGTTCAGATAGTCGATCTGAACGTCGTAAAAAGTGGTCGAACTGATCTGGGTCCAGTAATCCCGCTCCAGATTCAGGTCGACATTCCGTACGATCGGGTCGCCGCGCACCCCAATCGTCGCTCCCTGAATGGCGACGCTTGATTGCGGCAGAATTTTCCGCGTGTAGCCATCCGTGCCGACGTTGGCGACGTTACCTGAAATCACGCTCAGCTGCTGTTGCGCCACGCGCAGGCCCGATAATGCTGCATCCAGACCGCTTAATGCCATAATACAATCCCCTTATGGGTCATTTCTTCCGCGTTGTTCGCGGAAACAAGATTGTCCACACAAGGATGTTGCAAAAACGGTGCCATGAAGGCACCGGGGGGCAGGAAAACGATAAAATCTTTATATATCTATGGGCTAACAGGAAGCGGGTCGCCGCTTGCGCCCCGTTTGTTGCCGGCGATATTGCTGACGACCACGTCTTGCGCCTCGCGCAGCTTCATTTCCAGGATCATCGAAATCAGCATTTCGCGGCGCAGGCTGCCTTCGAACCGGTCGCGGTCATGCATGATCTGCAACGCCTGCAACGCCACGCTGGTCCGTTTCAGGTTCTCCGGGCTGGTGTAAAGGTTCGTATAGAATGTGGCGTTCTGGTACATTTTCCGGGTCAGAACTTCCATCTGCGCGAAATAACTCGGGTTGTTGCCGATCATCTGGTTGATCTCCCCGGCAGGGACGCCCAGTTCTTCCATCACTTTTGTCATGAAGTTGCCGACCGTGCCGGTGCCGCGGGCTTTCATGCCGACCATATGGGAAAAGCTGTTATGCGCGACACTGCGGACGGCATGAAGCGAACGCATCGCCGTGATCACTTCGAAATTGTCGGCACGGGCCAGAACGCTGTCGATCTTGTAATCCAGTAATTCGTGCGAGAACAGGTTTCGTGACAGGGCCAGAATGTCCTGCTCATCGTCGGTCAGGGTGTTATCGGTAAAATCGATATTCAGCGTATTCTTGGTATCCAGCATTCGCGTGAAATCAATATCGTTATTGATGCGAACGCCGCCCGCCGTGGTGATACAGATATTGGAATCGGGAATACTGGCGCTGATCAGCGATCCATTATTTTCTTCCGGATTACAATAGATCCGTCTGAACTGGTCGAAGCGGCTTCGTTGATCAAAGAAGCGGCCTCTCTCGCTGCCACTGCCGCCGCGAAGCGTCAGGCGCTGCTGCATGACCTGCCCCAGCAACAGCTGGTTGGAACGCGCTCTCATCTCTGTGGCAGCCAGACTGCGCACGTTGGTGCCGTAACGGCACATTTGCTCTGACCCTTTGTAATTCTTGTGCGCCTCGGCGCGCAACTGATCGATCAGGCGCTGGGTTTCCAGCTCATCCTTGGCATCCAGTAACGCCCCGATGCCGAAAATCTGATGGATCATCACATCGGTCAGCTGGTCGGCCATCGCCGGAATGGCGGGCAACCAGTTATCGTTCAACTGGTCTTCGAGGTAGTCCGTTTGTCCTGGAATGTCCAGTGCGCCGTCGGTCCCGTTGTGGTCGGCCATCGCTGGTTTTGCAATTTGAAGAAGCGCGACGCAGGCACAGGCCGCCGCAAAGGTAATCGTTCGGGCGATCCTTCCCTGCGTCATATGCCTATATATGCCTGTTTTCTTCATCATATGCCTTGTTAATCCCTAACCGATTTGGAAGCGACACCGCCATCCAGACCTTCCTGTCTGATAATGACCTTCATCTCCAGCAACTGCGACAACATGGCTTCCGCCCGGATCGAGCTTTCAAAAATTTCACGGTCCAGCATCGCGGCGATCGCGCTCATGGCGACGCTCTTCCGTTTGACGTTTTCCGGCTTGTCATAGAGCTCCCGGTAAAAATCAGGATTCTGGTACATTTTCTTTGCCATGACTTCCATCTGCGCATAGTAGCTGGGGTTCTCGCCCAGGAACGCGCTTACCTCCGTCGCCGTCATGCCCAGTTCCTCCAGTAACAGGCTCATATACTGAAGCGTGTCGGTGTTGCTCTGGGCGCTGCCCCGGGCTTTCAGGCCGACAAGCGCATTATAAGGCGTCTGGGCGACACTGCGCGCGGCAATTACAGAACGCAAATCAAGCAACCGATTGGCAGCGGCAACCTGCACATCGGACCCGATCTGGATCAGCGACGGCACCTTGTTGCCATACAGGTTGGCCGCGAGTGCAAACACCTTGTCCGACTGGTTGTCTTGCGCGCCACCGATATTGGTCGGATCAATATTGAGGGTGCGCGGGTTCATCATCAGGCGCGTAAAGTCGACATCCATATTGACGGTCCCGTCCGTGCGGGGCGCGGTATCGCAAATATTGCCAAAGCCGGTGTTGGGGTTGTCGTCATGACGGTTATTGTCAAACCTGTCGCAGACGCGCTTTCTGAAGTAGCTGATGCGGCCCAGCTGGTCGCTGACGGGCCCCATGACGGCAGATCCGCCCTCCGTCCCCAACTGACGGTCCATCAGCCGCATATTCATGGCATGGGCGGATAGCTCGCCTTTCCGTTCGGAAGCCGCCAGACTGCGCACGTTGGTACCGATGGTACACATGCCGACGCTGGGCTGGTACCGCTTATGGGTTTCGGCCATGCGACGGCGGAAAACATCCTGTGTTTCAAGCTGGATCTTGGCGTCCAGAAACTTCCCGATCGTTTCTGTATGCCACATCATCGTAGTGGTGAATTGCTCGGCCATGTACATCCAGATCGGCAGGAAAAGCCCGGTATCATTGTTGAACCAGATCTTTTCCCAGATGAATACCTGGTGATCGCCGATACGGCCATCACCTTGTTCGTTACCCCGGATATCGATGCCAATCGGGCTGGCGGCGTTGAAGGTATAGATGGCGTACAGGACCAGCAGATCCATCGTAAAGGGGTGCGCGGCGGCCCCGAAATGGTCCCTTGTGTCCTGGTGGTTATCGACCAGGTTCTGGTTGTTATCGATAGCTTCGTTGATCGAGCACGGGCAGGCCGGGTTACAGCAGCATACGCAAACCGCGTAGGCCGTACGCGGGGCGGTCATAATTAAGGTCGCCGTCACGAACAGGGTGACGCAGAAGAAGGCCCGCAACAACGGCAGTGCTATAAAAGGTTTCTTCATCATGGTAAGGGTGCCGTCTGATCAGATAAGAGGTTGAGACGGCTTGAAAGTTCGGTCTGATAACGGACCATCTCTGTTTCCAGCAGGACAGCCAGCAGGTTTTCCATCCGCAACTCACTTCTATATGTGTCGCGGTCCAGCATCAGGTTGATCGCCTGCATCGCAACTTTCTTGCGCAGCACGTTTGTCGGCTTGTCGTACAGATTGGTGTAGAAGTCAGGGTCCTGATAGATTTTCTGGGATACCGCCTCCAGCAGGGCGTAATAGCTGGGGTTGCTGCCCAGCATCTGCTGTGCTTCCGTGGCGCTGGTGGCGCCCAGTTGCCTGAAGATTTCATACAGATAGTTACCGGCATTCGCCGACGCCGCCGATCCGGCGGCCTTCATGCCGACAATCGCGCTGAAAGAGTTCTGCGCGACACTGCGTTTGGCGATCACGGCGCGACGGTCAAGATATGAAACAGTCTCTCCACTCTTCCACCCCTTGTCGGCGTCCATTGCTGTCGTGGGCATTGGCGCAATTTCAAATATCTTGTAACCGTACAAGTTATTAACCAGGGCCAGAACGTTTTCGTCATCGGGCGCTTCCAGACCGCCGTTGGTCAGGTTGAGGTTCAGCGTCCGGCGGACGCCGATCGTGGCGGCATAGTTGATGTCGCGGTTGATATTGCCCGGGGTTGGCGCGGTACAGAAGCTCGACCAGTTTTTACCATTCGCGTTCGGGTCGCAGAAACGTGTCCGCAATTGTCCGATCCGGGCTTTTGAGTCGGTGGAGTTACCTTCCGTGCCCGCGCTGTTTTTTACGTTCAGTTGGCGGTCGATCATGCGCTTCGTGAGCGAAATCGATGTCACTTCCCCGTTGCGGTCGGACGCTGCCAGGCTTTGCGCTGCCGTGCCGATCGTGCACATGCCCAGATCGGGCGAGTAATCCCTATGGGCTTCCGCGACTTTTTCCCGGAGCAGCCGTTCACGTTCAAGATTTTCCTTGGCATCCAGAATCACGCCGAACGCCATGACTTGCATCTCGGCGGTTGTGGTCAGGCTCTGCGTCATCTGCATCATGGCGGGCAGAACATGGCTGTACCAGAAATCGTGCATGAACCAGCGTTGCTGGTAATAAAATTGTTGCGTGATAAAGGCCCGCAGGATCGTGTTCGCCAAAACAATCGTCGCCTGGCTGATGGCGTTCTGGGTCCAGGTACAGGTATTTGTAGGGGCACAGCATCCGCAGCAGGCCTGCGCCTGCTTCTGCGGCAGCTGTTGCCAGGCGAAGGCTACCATCAAAATGACCAGAATGACTCTCACCGTCAGGCGGAAACCCTTTCTGGATGGTTGTTTACGCGCGGGCGATTTTTTAAGGAGAAACATTATTTAGTTGCTCCTTTGATCGGGTTCTCGATGGTGCCCTGGCGTTTTTCGATTTCAAGCTCCAGCATGACCGACAGCATCGCCTCGGTCCGTAGATAGCTTTGCCACATGTCGAAATCCTGCATGAGACCCACGGCCTGCAGAGCAACCTTCTTGCGGTCGACGTTTGCTGGCTTGTCATAGAGATCGGCAAAGAACGTCGGTTGCTGGAAAGCTTTCTTTGTCAGGACTTCCATCTGGGTGAAATAGCTGGGCCGCGTTCCCAGGAAAAGATCAATATCGGTGGCCGCCATGCCCAGTTCTTGCAGGATGACATAAAGATATTGCCGCGTATCGACCGAATCCCCGATGGCGGCGTCCTCGGGATCTTGTTGCGGCGAGCCATAAGCCTTGAGGCCGACAATCGTATTAAACGAGTTTTCCGCAACGCTGCGTTTGGCCATGATGGCGCGCTGGTCGAGCAGCAGCGCCTGCTTGTTCACCGTGCCCATGCTGGGATCTTTGTCGTTGTAGACGCCTTCTTCGATGCGGTCGAAAACATCGTGGGAATACAAGTTGCTGGCCAGCGCCATGACATCTTCTTCATCATCGGTAATCGTGGCATTGCTGAAATCGATATTCATCGTGTGATGCTGATCGACGGTGCGGCCATAATCGATATCTTTGTTGATCGTGGCATTGCGCGTGCCGTTTCCGGTCGGGCATACGGCATCGAATGTATTGTTATTGTCATGAGTATCGCAATAGCGGCGGCGGAATTGCTCGAGGCGGCTTTTCTTGTCGCTTTCCCCACCGGCGGCAGCGGCTGTGTGCATGTTCCCGATCTGGCGGTCGGTGGCGCGCTGACTCAGGACGAACGTCGTTGTTTCTGCCCAGCGTTCCGATGCGGCCAGCGATCGAACGGTCGTCCCGACAGTGCAGACGCCGATACTGGGCTGATAATCGCGATAGGCTTCCGCTTTCAACTTCTGGAACAGGCGCTGCGTTTCCAGCGCCTGTTTGCCGTCCAGCAATGTGCCGATGGCAAAAATCTGGTAGACGGCGGCTGTCACGATCTGCTGTGCCAGATCATAGAACGGCTGTTTAAAAGGTGGCGCGAAGGTATTCTCCAGCCAGTCCTCCCAGGAATCGAATTCGGCATCGATGTGATCGCGGTTTTCTTCATGCTGGTCATCATCGACCTGCCGCGTGGGTGGGTTTGCCGCGCTGATATTCATGCAGTCATCGCAGGCATAAGCGGGCGGGATAGAAAGCGGTGTAATGGCTGTAAGCGACAGACACGCCAGCATCAGCGCCCCGACCAGGCGGCGGGGCAGAACAATGCGACGGATTTGGTTCTCTGCTGCCTTCATGTCTATTCCCGCCGTCCGCCGGATGTGTTGACGGCATCGGTTTGTATATCTTCCAGATACATCTCGAGCAGAACGGAGAGATTTTGCTCGCTGCGCAATTGGCTGTTGAAGCGGTCCATGTCCTGTGTCAGTCGGATGGCTTGGATCGCGGCTGACTTACGCTCGATATTGGCGGGGGTATCATACAGATTCACATAGAATTCGGGATTTTGATAAATTTTCTTCGACAGAAGTTCCATGATCGCCCAGTAGCTGGGACGATTTCCCAGAATTTGCGAGGACTCGTTATTCGTATTCGGAATCCCCAGCTGTTCCAGAACCGCGCGCAGGTATGGCGCATTGCTGGCGGACGCCGCGCTGCCTTCTGCTTTCAGGCCGACGATGCTGTTGAACGAATAGGCGGCAACATTGTGCTTGGCGGCGACGGATCGTTGTTCAAGGATGTAGGACTGGCCGACCCGCGATTGCAGGAACTGCTCGGGGAAGGTGGGGAACACAGTGTGCGAATACAGATTGTTGGACAGGGCAAAAACATCAGCTTCGGCATTCGTTGCCGTCCCGTCGCCCAGATTGACGTTGATCGTCAGCGGTTCCATGACGGTGCGCGTAAAGTCAACGTCGTTATTGCGACCGGCGACGGCCGTCGCCGGATTGCAAAGGGAATATCCCATGATCCCGGCGCCATCGCGCGCATCGCAAAAACGGCTTTTCAGTTTCCTGAGGCGCACTTCTTTATCACCGGCGGGGCCGCTCTGGGCACCGGCATTCCGCGTGCTCAGCATGCGG
>JAMHVA010000300.1:0-4912 GCA_035904625.1 Alphaproteobacteria bacterium
GGCACTGCCATGACCGAAATGAAACGCATCGCCAGAAAAAGCGACGTATGGCAGACCTTTGTCCAGAAGGGAATGCTGATCAGGTTGCATGTCGATACCGAAGGGACGGCGCTGGAGCGTGATTTCTCCCAGATTACGGCGTATGGCGATGCGTCCGGTGATATTGCCGGAAACTATATCGACTCGATGGAGCTGTTTGTAAAAAAGCCTGACCGCTATTTGCCGTCCTTACAGGCGTCGCTGGTGACACGCACTTCCCCGGAAGATAACGACGACCCATCACGGCTGGTTCATCGCGAAGCGATGGGCCGTATTGTCAACCGGATCGATGGCGCGCCCGGGCTGATCATGAATCTCGGCTTGCCGGAAAAAGACGTGTCCTTCAGCACAATCAGAAAGATCGGTGAGGATATATACGAGAAGGAATTCACGGAAACCGTTCTCCAGTATCCGTTGCTCGATGATCAGGGTAAAACCGTTTATGACGTTCGTTATCATCCTGAGCGTCGTATGGTGGCTTATCGGTTCGACGATAATCCCGCCAGCCCCTACTACGAAAATATAGAAAACGGGTATTACGTCGATGAAGATGACGGCAGTAAGTGGAAGCTGGTTGACGAACGAGTGGCCGTCCGCGGGTATCGCCTGAAATGGGCGGATTTGTACTGGGTGCGCGCCAATATGGTGCGTGCGGGCTATCATCCTTCGAATACATTCTTTACGCATGCGCGCGCGACGGTCACCAGCAAACAAAGCGTCAAGAATTATGCCTTTGATGATTATTCCGTGGCGTTGGCCGTCAACTTATTTGGCCCTCAGGGAGAAGACGGGCTGAAGATGGGAACGCGCCGCGACCCGCGAACGGGCGATATCGTCTCTACCGCCAAGCTTGAAAAGATCATGGAGGCGAATACGCGTTATGAGAGCACTGCGCGTGGCGTTCGTCGTGGTATTACCATGGCGCATGACGGTACGCTTTATGACGCCAATTTCGGTCATAATAGTCCGAAGTATGATGCTATTGCTGATTTTTCGGCTTACAATTACTGTCAGGAAATCGCCCCGGACATTGTCAAGCGCGTGGACTCCCAGAGCGATGAACAGGAATTGCGGCGCTATTTGTCGGGGACGGACCCCACCAAGCCGCAGATGCCGATTTTTGTCGTTCCACGAAATGCTTTTCCTTATCCGGCAACGTCGGACCCCGTGGCCTTTCTCGGGTTTGATGACCAGCTTGGCAAACTGCGCCGTGTGATTATGCCGCGTCTGGATGTCAACTTGCGCAGTTATACCTATAACGGCAAGAAACTCGCGCAAATGTCACCGGAAGATCTGGCGCTGATGATGCAGAAGCAGGGCCGCGGTCCTGATTGCGTTGTCAGGATTGAATCCGTTCGTCGCTGGCCGGGGGCGATGAACCTGTTCGGCGAGGCATTGTCCGAGGCGGGGCGTCATGGATGGGATATCGAGCAGATTATCGACAGTTTCCGTTTCCTGAAAGAAAATCCCCGTCTTTGCGAAAATATCCGCGTTGCGGTTGAAGCCGCAAACTGGGAACTGCAAAGCCGACCGCCATCGCCGAACGAGATGATGGAGGAGCAGGCTGTCCGGAATGGGTTCGGCGATCTGGATTATATCGAGACCGATGCGGCGTTTGAGCGCAGCCGCGCCGAGCGCATGGGGGCGTCACGGGGTACGGTTTCCAATTTTTCGGAAATGCTGTTCAACAAGGCGACCGATATTTTCAAATATCACAATTCGATTGATGAGATATTGCATCGTCTGGCTTTGCAGCCGCATCCTGTTGATTATTCCGATAGTCCCGAGGACTTGCAGAATTTCAAGGATCTGGTGTTGCGTGCGCGGCAGCATTTCCGCAGGAAGAAATGCCCCTATATGGATGTGTTCAAGCCGTTTTTCGATTCAAACGGCGCTTTCTGTGTTAAATCAGCGGAACGCGCGCGCGAACTGCGCTGGGAACTGATGAAACGCTTTCTGGATGATGACCAGAAAGAGCGTATGAAGAAAGAGTCCCGTTACGGTGAGGGTATATTTGATTATCGATATACAAAAAGCGGACGCATCCTGTTTGCCAACCTGAGCCGTGACTTCCGTGTCGTCGATCATCGCGGACGTCATCTGGATATGGATTACCTGAAGCGGCAGTATGGGATGCATCCCATGGTCGTGCAGAAGAAATTCGAACGCGGGGACTGGCGCATACAATTCTACCGCCTGAGTTCCGAGCCGTCGATAACAGCGACGTTATTCCAGTTTGCCGATTGCGGAAAGCTGGGAGAGCTGACGCCACTGTGGCAGGCCCGATATGCGGTCCTTCGTAATCTTTATTTGCATGGTGCGCCGAATGAGGACCCGTCACAGGGGCGCTGGCAAAGTCTGCCGGTGGTTGAACGTGCGCTTCATAGTATCGAAGTGAATATGCAGACCGGGTCCGATGAAGGACTGGCCCGCAATTTTTCGCCTTTATCCAAGGGCGAAGCGGAAGTTTACGTCAAGACGGATGAGGGGCAGCGTATCGTTGCTGAATACAGGGCTTATATCGAGAAGATCAAACGCGAATTTACATTCTCGAACCTGCAAAAGCAGTTCATGCATTACGATCCTGATACCAGTGTTGCCTATGACCGGATTGATGACGAGATCCCGGCTGAGAGTATCGTCGTGGTCAATGTGCCTGATACGCATCTGCGGAAGCCGCTGGAAGATATTCGTATGCCACCTTATTCGCTGATCGTCGGCAAACTGCCGGAAGAGCAGAAGAAAAAAATCGAAAAAGGCGCACCTGTGATCTTTCGTGGCGAGATGACGGGCCGCATGTATTACGGCGGTCCGGTCAGCCTGCGGCGCCTGCCGGAAAACGGGAAAGGTTATTCCGATTATCTGGAGAAAGCCCGGCGTTCTTATGAGGAGGGCAACTATCTGCTGCCGCCAACAGGCGAGCAGGATATTTTGCTGATACAAAAAGTGCAGCCTGTTGCCAACTCCCGTCCGGAGGGGCTGGATGCGCGTATGCAGTCGATCAAGGTTCCTTCCTTGTATTTTGACGGACTGACGTCCCCTCGGTTGGCACATTTTCCGACACGGCGCGTCATGACGGGCATGGTGATTCCGGTCAATTTCATCATGCAGAAACTGGAAGAGGGCAAGCCGATACGGTTCCGTGAGATGAGTGTTGAGATGAACGCCAAGCTGACTGGCGACAACGCAAAAGACACGGGCCACACGATTGAATCGAAATGCCTTCGTTCGGTACAGCGCATGACACTTGGCGAATTGCATCGTCAGGTTCTGGCGGGTGAGATATCGGATGTAAATGCGCAGTCATGCGGTTTTGCCAGTGCGTTTGACCTTTGGGAGAAAGTGAACGATGCGATGCTGTCGCATGAGTCACCCAACCCGTCGCGTGAGGAAATTTATCTGCTGGAGTTCGAGCGGGTTGATCGCCGGAGCTGGGCGTATTTCAATCCGCCGGAGTTGCCGAAGGCGGCTTTCAGCTATGGGGGCTTGCCGGTTTCGCCATCCGCCTATCGATGGGGAGCCAACGGCGCGAACGATAATCAGGCTATGGCACCGGCCAGCCGCCGGGGACGGGCGACCAAGCAACCCCGCTTGGGCTAGGGGCGGAGATTCATTATAATTGAGGCTGGGTCCTGGAAGCCTTTTAATATCTCTTCTCTTGATATCTTGCTTGTTCAGCAAGTTTGTATTCTTTTTGTCATATATGCTACTCTGGCGCTATTATCACAAATAGGAGGTGCACAAATAGGAGGTGCTATGTTTTTGAAAAATTTGACAAATTATTTTTCTGATGTCGGGCGCGGCTATATTGATTTCATGAGATATCTTGATAAAGATGCTGATTTTGTTCCTGCCCCGGTACGCAGGGGAGCGCAGGTTTCAGCAACGGCAACATTGGGGGCGGGTCTTGTATATCCTGTCTTGTTGGCGGGGGCAGCTGTTCTTATGAAGGATCCATCGGCGGTTCCCATGGTTGGTTGGGTATCCATGGCTGTTAGTTCCGCCATTACATCTGCGGGTTCGGTTTATTTTCTGGCGGAGGGGCATCGTCGTGAGACGGGGCACCATTTAAAGCCATAGACCTGAAGGATGCCTATGATTGGTTAACATATTGTGCAGTACAATATAATGCTGCGTACGGTCGGGCGTCTGAAAAAGGCATAGAATTTCCTTGAAATTACAGGGAAACCCCTGTAAAACCACGCCAATTGTTAAATTCACATGCGGAAACGGGTGGATGTCCGCCCTCCGGTGTTTTGTTGAAATCCCTTGGAAAATCAACATGATACTATCCGCAGAGGCATAACCGGAAAAGGAAAAAACTATGTCTGAATTCACTATGCGCCAACTGCTTGAGGCAGGCGTTCACTTCGGTCACCACACACGTCGCTGGAACCCCAAAATGAAGCCGTTTATTTTCGGCGTTCGTAATGGCGTTCACATCCTCGACCTGCAGCAAACCGTTCCGATGCTGGATCGCGCCCTGAAAGGCGTTCAGGACATCGCTGCCAACGGTGGCCGTGTTCTGTTCGTGGGCACAAAGCGTGCAGCACAGGAAAAAGTGGCGGAAGCCGCCAAGAAATCCGGCCAGTACTACGTCAACCATCGCTGGCTGGGCGGCATGATGACCAACTGGAAAACCATCACGACATCGATCAACCGTCTGCGCGAGCTGGAAACCATTCTGGCAGGCGATATGTCCGGTTACACCAAGAAAGAACAGCTGATGATGACACGCGAGCATGAGAAGCTCGAAAAGTCGATCGGCGGTATCAAGGAAATGGGTGGCCGTCCGGACGCTATTTTGATTATCGACACCAACAAAGAGAAAATCGCCATTCAGGAAGCCAATACACTGGGTATTCCCGTATTC
>JAMHVA010000301.1:0-1673 GCA_035904625.1 Alphaproteobacteria bacterium
TTCTTTCAGCAGCGTCATGACATCCTGACCGCTGCGGCTGTCCAGCGCACCCGTGGGCTCATCGGCCAGAATGACGGGGGGATCGTTCATCAGTGCGCGGGCAATCGCCACGCGCTGCTGCTGCCCGCCGGAAAGCTGGGATGGCTTGTGATCGCAGCGCTCGCCCAGACCCAGCTTCGCCAGCAATGTGCGGGCACGGGTGCGGCGTTCCTCGCGCGGTATCCCGGCATAGAGTGCCGGAATTTCGACATTGCCTTCCGCGCTGGCGGTTGCCAGCAGATTATAACGCTGAAATATAAACCCGAATGTTTCCCGGCGCAGGGCCGCCAGTTCATCGGCATCCAGACTCTCGGCACCGCGCCCACGCACGCGGTAATGCCCGGCGCTGGGCTGGTCGAGACAGCCGATGATGTTCATCAATGTTGATTTGCCGGAACCGGATTGTCCCATGATCGCGACAAACTCACCCGGCCAGATCGACAGGCTGACATCGTCCAGTGCCTTGACGACGGTATCGCCACCCTGATAGTGGCGGCTGATATGTTCAAGGCTGAGAAGTGGTTCGCCGGTCATAGACGCGCCATGCCCGGCATGCGACCGCCGCGCATCCGCCCTTGCGAAGAATTACTATCTCCTGTTGATGCCGCCGGTGTTGAAACGACAACTTTATCGCCCTGTGTCAGTCCTGATTTCACTTCCGCGTTCATCCGGTCAGCCAGACCGATGATGACTGTACGTGCTTCAGGCTGATGCCCCTTCATAACCTGCACTTCATATGCCATACCATCATCAGTATCGGCTTTCGGCAGGCGGCGGATCAGGGCGCTGGCGGGGATGGTCATCACATCCTTGGCCGATCCCAGCACAAAGAACATCTGGGTCGTCATGCCGGTCATCAACTGGCGGTCTTTATTATCGACATCGACCAGCACGTTATAAAGAACGACGTCATTGACGGTCTCGGGCGAGGGCAATATCTGGCGAATGTTGCCGTGCCATTTGCGCCCTTGCGATCCCAGCGTGGTGAAATATACGTCCATGTCCGGGCGCAGTTTGCCGATATCGGCCTCCGCCACTTGCGCCCGCACGGTCATGATATCCAGATTGGCAATCTGCACGATGACAGGTGCGGTCTGACTCGCGTTGATCGTTTGCCCTTCTTTGGTGGAATGGGAAACGACGGTGCCGTCCATGGGCGCATAAATTTTGGTGTAGCTCAGGTTGGTTTCATCGCCCTCCAGTGTGGATTGGGCTTCCTCGATCTGGGCTTCCAGCGACATCAATTGCGCTTTGGCGATATCAAAGGCTGTCTGTGCGTCCTGAAAAATCTCTTCGCTGACGGCTTTCGTTTTGAACAGTTTTTCATTGCGGGCAAGCTTTTGTTCCGCCTGCTTCACTTCGGCCTCCTGCTGGGATTTTTGCGCTTCCAGCGTTTTCATGCGGGCCTTGCCGCTCGACACTTTGGCCTCGTAAACATCCGGGTCGATTTCGGCGATCAAATCGCCGTTTTTGACTTGTGCGCCGATATCGGTATGCAGCTTTTTGATTTGGCCGGACACCTGCGCGCCGACATCGATGTAATCCTTGGGTTCCAGCTTGCCCTGTGCCGTGACGACGGATTCAATATTGCCGATTGTCACGTCGGCAAATGACAGCGATGCTTCAGTCTGGGA
>JAMHVA010000302.1:0-2575 GCA_035904625.1 Alphaproteobacteria bacterium
CGCCGGAAAACACCTGCCATATGGGCCTGAGTGCCGAGGAAAAGCTGAGCTTGTCTCCGGCTGCTGACCAGCACCCGATGATTGCCCGGATGGGCGTGTTGGCCAAGGAGCTGAAGGTCTGGATTCTGCTAGGGTCGGTCGCGGTCAAGTTGCCGGATGGCAAGCTGCATAATCGCAGCATCATGTTTGATGCTAATGGCAACATTGTCGCCAATTACAATAAAATCCATCTTTTTGATGTCGACCTACCGACGGGTGAAACCCACAGAGAGAGCGATACCATACAACCCGGTGAAGCGGCTTCACTGCTTGATCTGCCGTGGGGAAAGCTAGGTATGGCAATATGTTACGACCTGCGCTTCGCATACCTGTTCAGGGCGCTGGCGCAGGCAGGGGCACGGATTTTGACTATCCCGGCGGCGTTTACTGTCCCGACCGGGCAGGCGCATTGGCATGTTCTGCTTCGCGCACGGGCAATTGAGACGGGATCGTTCGTTTTGGCCCCGGCGCAGGTCGGGACGCACCATAATGGCCGGAAAACCTATGGCCATTCGCTGGTTATTGACCCGTGGGGCGTCATTTTGGCTGAAGGTGACGGGGAAAAGCCCGGAATTATCATGGCCGAGCTGGATCTGGCGGCGGTTGACAAGGCCCGGAACGCTATTCCGGCGCTGAAGCATGACCGCGCCTACGCCAAGCCGTAAAATTCTTTTAAATCAACGTGGATATGTCCACTTTTAAAGCTGTGGCTAGGTTCTTCAGGGCCGTAATAGAGCCTTCCTTGCGGCCTGTTTCCATCTCGGCCAGATAGGGGCGAGATAACCCGGCGGCCTCGGCCAGTTGCGCCTGTGTCAGCCCCCGGGCCTTACGGATAATCTTGATCGGATTTTCCGATCGGATCAGTAGCTGATCGATCGTTTCTGTCGATAGGTCGGATATTGGTTTCGCACTGGATGACATACCCCTGTATTCATGCAAAGGGACGAGGACATAGGCTTTGCCCTGAATATGGATGATATCGTGCTGCATGATTTGCCTCCCATGGCGATAATGTCGCTATTGGAAACATAACATGGGCTGGGCTTAATAGCGATAGCCGATTGTAACGCCACCGAACAATGACTCATCATCCTGTCCGTCGAATTCTCTGGTGCGGTAGGTCAGGGAATAGCTGACGCGGATATCGTCCCAAGTCAGGGCGATCCCGGCGCTGGCGTCACCGACAAACGGTTTTTTATCGACGCTGGGGCTGTCGCGGAAGGTATTGCCGTCAAGGAAGACGTTCCGGGCGACGGCGCGGCCCTCGATCCCGCCGAATACGTACCAGCTGAATTCATCGTCCGGGGTGGCGAAATAGCCCGTGCCGGGAACAGACGGGCGGACGCGGGGCGGCGAATCCTGAATCTGGCCTTTCGGGCCGATAGCGATGGTCCCGCCCGCATTGGCGTAGGTATAAATATTGCCGAGCGTCAGGCCTGCACTGGGTTCGAAACTGGCATGTAACGGACCCATGTCGGTTCCGAGGGCATCCGGCCAGCGGCGTGTCCATGATGCCATCAGGCCGGGTTCGTTATGAAGCTGGTTGTCCCAGCCGCGCGGGGTTCTGGCATTCAGGACTTTATGGACGGCACGCTGGATCGGCTCGCCCAGTGCTGCGGGACCGACGACACCGGCAGTTAGTTCGACTTCATCGACATGGTTGTTCGTGACGGTCACAAGCCCCGCAGACATGTAAAGCCATGCAGCCCATGGGCGGTCGCCCGGAACCGCTTCACGGATCGTGATGTCGGAGGGCGTATAAAGGTTTTGCCCCAGCGTGTAAAAAATACTGGTGGTCTGGTTGATGTCGAATGTCGGGATGTGTCCGGCGATGACATGGATAACATCAGGGACGCCCGCATTCGCGTCAAAATAACTGATGCGCGCGCCGTTGGTGTAATCTTCATCATGGCCGCTGCCGATCGAGTCATTCTCCAGCGCGAAGGTGACAAAATGTTTTTCCGGCGTGCGGATGACCTTGCGGGTGGCGGCTTGTTCCAGTGTCGCAGGCGGTGGAATATTTGACGTGGAGGCTGCGTCTTGGGCGGCGGCAGGGGCAGAAAGCATCAGGGCGACCGCCAGCAGGGTGCAACCCAATAGCCTGATGCCTGCCATATTCAGAACCTCTGCCGGAGATTTTCTCTCGTGATCGCGCAGATATTGTATCGTCACCGACTGGTTCCTTTTGGCGAAACGTTTCCCTTCATTATCGAGTAACAGGCCATGATGGTGATATTGAGGCACATTTAAGCCGAGAAGATGCTGGAGCAGGCGGTGCAGATGTGTGGCGTAAAACAGGTCTTCGCCACGGGTAACCAGTGTGATGTCCTGCAAATGATCATCGACCGTTACGCTTAAGTGGTAACTGGTGGCGACATCCTTGCGGGCCAGCACGACATCGCCGAGAATTTCAGGGGTGGCCGTTTGCCAGCCCTTGCCATGGTCAAACCATGTGAGTGGTTCTTTGACCAGCGACAGGGCTTTGCGCATATCCAGACGAAATGCATAAGGGATTCCAGACTCGATATTCCTGATC
>JAMHVA010000303.1:0-1915 GCA_035904625.1 Alphaproteobacteria bacterium
CTGATCAGTTTTTTCAAGGCTTCCGGTTCGATCAGCAGGTTATCGGCTGTCAGGCCCTTTTGCTTCATTTGTTTCGGGATCAGATAGCGGGTGGCGATCTCGTATTTTTCATCCTGCAGATAGCTGGACAGCTCGATGATCTCCATCCGGTCGCGCAGCGGGCCGGGAATGGTGCTCAGGTCGTTCGCGGTGCAGATAAAGAAGACCTTTGACAGATCGAACGGGATGGCTGTGTAATCGTCACGGAAACCGTTGTTCTGCGCGGGGTCGAGAACCTCGAGCAGAGCGGCCGAGGGGTCGCCGTGTGAAACGCTGGCCCCCAGCTTGTCGATCTCATCCAGCAGCATGACCGGGTTGGCGGATGCCGCCTCGATCAGGCCTTTGGTGATGCGGCCTGCCTGTGCGCCCACGTAGGTGCTGCGGTGGCCGCGGATTTCGGATTCCGTATGGACGCCGCCTAATGCAACCTTCACATAGGCACGGGATGTCGCGTGCGCGATCCCTTGCGCGATCGATGTCTTACCGACCCCCGGAGGGCCGGCAAGGCAGAGAATCTTGCCGTTCATCCCGCCAGTCCGCAACTGGACGGCGATGGCTTCGATTACTTTCTCTTTGACCTTTTCAAGGCCGTAATGCTCGGCATCGAGAATGTCCTGCGCGGACTGAACATCGGTGTTCACGTCGTTGTAGGCACCCCATGGCAGCGAGACGATTGTTTCCAGCCGACGCAAGTTCACCGGATATTCCGAAGATTGCGGGTTGAGCTGTTTTGTCTGGCGGACAAGCCTCCAGACTTCCTTTTCCACCTGCGGCGGCAGGTCAAGGGCTTTGGCCTTGCGGACGACGACATCCATGTCATCTTCATCTCCGTCTTCATCATTATCGGAGGCTGCCAATTCCCCGCCCGATGATTTTCCCGCGATCGCAAGCGCGTTTGCGGGGGTGACCCGCTTGCGGTGCTCTTTCATCGCCTGAATGTTGCGGATCAGGGAGTTTTGCGTTTCCACGTACGCCTGATGGGCCTGCAGTGCATCTTCCGATAATACGGCGCGGGTTACCTGGTGGAAGACCTCGCTCCAGTAATTCACGATGCTGGTGACGACCTGATCGGGAAGCACCGGGAAGACGGCGCTCAGGAATTCAGGGACGACCTTGGGATCGACGCCGTCCTGCGCAGCTCCAAGGCGAGCATATAGCTCGGCATCGGACTCTTTCTGCGTGATGCCGGTGCCGTAGCGTTCGACCATCATCCAGTGAAAGAGTGATCGGGGAATATTCTCGTTGCCTTTCAGCGGGGTCATGATGGCGATAAAGCGGTCCATCAGATCATCCAGCGCCATGTCCGTGAGGCTGCGACCGTTCACGGCCTCGGGCGGGGCGGACTCCAGCGCTTCCCGAACAAGCGGGTTACGCTCCAGTTGCTTGACGTTTTTGAGGAATCCATAAGCAGCGTTTGCCGCCGCCCTTATAAAGTGCGTGCGCAGATCCATGTTCGAAAGTACTCCCTGTTCAACTTTTATTTTTTGTCGCCCTTAATAAGCCGGGCATTGGGCGATTAGAGCAAAATCATTGGTTAATTTCAAGGACGGACTGTATCGTAACCGCAAAAAACCTATAATTACGAAGGGGATGGAAATAACTGCGGGAAAACCGGGAATAACGGGGGCTTATGGCTTCTATTCCTGCCGGACATATTCTATATTTTCCGCCATTCAATCTTATTCAGAGTCGACACAGAAGGAGAGCCACGATTATGGCGGGCAGCGTAAATAAAGTTATTCTCATCGGAAATCTGGGTGCTGATCCCGATATTCGCACAATGCAGTCCGGTGGCCGCGTTGCCAACCTGTCGGTCGCGACTTCAGAATCCTGGAAAGACAAAAACTCAGGCGAGCGTCAGGAACGCACGCAATGG
>JAMHVA010000304.1:0-1788 GCA_035904625.1 Alphaproteobacteria bacterium
ACCTGTTCTTGTATTTTTATCGTTTTTATAATGATGAATATTATGGCTAACAATCGCGTGACGGCCTGTCAACACGTTTCCTGCCCTTGCCCGCATTTCTGTACCTTTATTGCGGCGCTTGCGTAAAAGGTTACTTTCAACCTTGTGTTATGCAATCTGATCCTGTTACTAATGGCGGATAAGATAAAAAAAACATCACGGACAGGCCGGACATGACATTGCAAAAACAGGCAGCCCGCTGGGCTTTTGCCACGATCACCGCGCTATCAGCAACGACAGCCATGCCGCAGGAAACACCGCCTGCCGCAGCACCCGCCGCGACCCCGGCCAAAACCGCCGATGCCGGGATGATCAAATATTGCAATAACCCGCATATTGCCTATGTTCTCACATCATCCGGCAACGTGAATGAGAATGTCAGGAAAGGCGTTGAAACACTGGCCGCCACATTGACGGAAAAGACCGCGTTCGAACCGCAAGTCGCCGCCCTGAACATCGAAACCGACAAGGACAAGCTGACCTGTTTCCGGTACATCTACTGGCCGATTACATCGGATGCGCGCCCCTTATCACCTGCCGCGCAGAAACAGGTGCAAAATTATCTCGATTCCGGCGGCATGCTGCATTTTGATATCCTTGACCAGTCGGCAGCCCTTGGTAATTCACGCGTCTTGCAACGTGTTCTGGGTGATGTGGCGATCAAGCCGCTGACACAACTGAAGGACGGCGACACACTGACGCGATCCTTCTACATCACATCCGGATTGCCCGGCAGCAAGAGTTTCGGCCCTGTCTGGATCGAGGCCCCGGGCGCCAAGGGTGATGAAAGCGTATCATCCGTGCTGATCGGCGATCATAACTGGGCTGATGCATGGTCGGGCCGTACATTGCGTCCCGACTCAGACGAACGGAAGAACGCGCTACGCGCCGGTATCAATATCGTGATGTATGCGCTGACCGGGACATTGCGTTCGAACAAAGCGACAGAGCAGATGAAAGTCCCTGCACCGGCAGCATCGGCACCGCGCTGACGCGGCACCGATTATCTCTTTCAGACTTATAGACTAAATCAGTTTGGCACCGGCCATGCCGCTGCCACGGGGGACTTCGGCGCGGTATGGCCCAGATCGGCCTTCAGCATACCGAGAACCTGCTGCACCGTCACGGGCTTGCCTTCGATCTTGACGCGTTCTTTCACTTTCAGGCGGTGACCCAGAACAGGTTCGAGCACAGCCAGAACATCCGGAACGCCCGGCACCAGTTCGCCGCGCATAAAGGCATGTGCCTTGACCATCAGACCCAGATCGCGGTTCGCACGCGGGCTGGGGCCATCACCACGGGTGTAATCTTTGGTGTATTGGGTTGCATACTCGCTGTTCGGGCGCAGACGGTGCACGGCTTCGTTGATCAGGTCAACGACGCCCTCAGGCAAGGTCATGCGGCGGACGCAGTTTTGCATCAGGATGATGTCCTGCTTGTCCAGCACGGTGACGATATGGCTTTTCTTGTGCGGGTTCGGCGCCTTGGTCAGATCTTCACCGGCTTCAGCACGTGCAAACACCTTACGCACATCCTCGCGGCTACCAGAGCCGGATACGGTGATATGACGGGCAGCATCCTTGGTCGGATGACCGACCTCGACCATCGCCATGAAGCGGTCTTCCTGTGCTTCCGGCAACGGGTTGGTCCCTAGCTGCTCTTCGGGGTTTTGCGTACCAAACAACAGGAAGGGTTGCGGCACGTCATAGGTTTCGCCGTCAATCGTCACCTGATGCTCTTCCATCACCT
>JAMHVA010000305.1:0-5339 GCA_035904625.1 Alphaproteobacteria bacterium
GCTGGTGTCGGGTGCGCTGATCATGCTGCCGTTTGTGCTGCCTGCATTGAAAAGTGATGTCCTATCAGCGGTTCTTTTTGTTCTCTACTGGATTTTCATTGCCTGGGTCGGGGCGCGTACGCACTCATCGAGCCTGACCGACTGGGCGATCCGTCTTGTGATCCTGCGCCTGTTCATCGTCTATATCGAGGTCTTCGGCAGCATGGCACTGCAGGGTGTTGGGCTGATTATTTCCGGCATTAGCTTGCTGATCATTCTCCGCTATCTCAACCGGATCGTCGCGGTGGGAAGAAAACTGGTGAACTATGAAATTGGCTGAAAATGTGAAACCGCTAGGCCTGTTGTTCCTTGCCATCCCTTTCATGGCGATGATTTTCATGATCGCGACCAATCATTACAAGGAAAATGCCTATCAGGAATACCGGATCGCGATTGATGGCTACGATCCGCGCGATCTTCTGAAAGGCCATTACATACGATTTACCTATGGCTGGCCGAAAGGCACGGTTAATCCATATGCTGACAACCGCTATCCACCAACAGAACAGGTCTGTGTCTGTTTCTCAGGCGATCCACTGAATCCTGATGTGCGGTTTGATTCATGTAAGGGCAAGAACCCGGCAGGACAGCGTTGTGACGCTGGTGTTCGTGTCAGTGGGTGGGGCGGCGGCACTGGTTTCCAGCCTGATGAAACTTTGCGAAACTACTTCGTCGCCGAAGACCATGCCTATACGCTGGAAAAAATGCTGCGTGAGGGGAAACATAAATTCTCGGTCGGGCTTGTGCCGCAGCCGGATGGTCATGCTGTTCTGAAAATGATGTATGTCGACGGCATACCGCTGGATGAATACCTGCGCAGCAACCTGATCGTGCGCCCTGAACCGTCCCGATAGATCAGGCAGATAAAATTCTGGTTTTTCCGTTTTTGTGATGTATATCTAACGGCATGACGTTGCCGGCCCCCAGCATCGATATTTTCTGTCATGTCGTCGATAATCTCGGCGATGTCGGCGTATGCTGGCGTTTTTGCAAAGCGCTGGCGCGGGATCAGGGCTGTTATGTGCGGCTGTTCGTCGATGATTTCGATGCATTCGCCAAGATCGAGCCCTCGCTCGACAAGACTCGTGAAATTCAGCACATCGAATCCGTCGAAGTCTTCCACTGGAGCCATATGGTCATCGACCGGCTTTATCACGGTTGCGCCGATGCGGTGATCGAGGCCTTTGCCTGCCACCTGCCGGATAAAGTCAATGACATGCTGACCCTGAAGCCTGTGCCGCCGGTGTGGATCGACCTTGAATATATGAGTGCCGAAAGCTGGGTCGATACGCATCATGCAATTGTTTCGCTGCATCCCTCGACCGGGCTCAACAAGACATTATTCTTCCCCGGCTTTACCGAGCGCACGGGCGGTCTCACCCGCGAGAAGGGCCTGATCGAGGCCCGTCAGGCATTTCAGGCCGATATCACGGCGCAGAATCAATGGCGCGAGAGTGTGGGGATTCCCGCCCGTCAGGACGGTGTCACCGATATCAGCCTGTTCTGTTATGGCGTATCCCCGGTTGAACCGTTCCTGAGGGGGCTTGCCTGCTCAGGCCAGCCTGTCCGGCTGATGATTCCGGCAGGGGTGGCGACCGATGCCCTGACCCGGTTTACGGGCGTGCGGCCAGTGCCGGGCGAAACCGTGGTTCACGATAATATTAATTTTCATAATTTAATATTCCTGTCGCAGGATGATTACGACCGTCTGCTCTGGAGCTGCGACCTCAATTTCGTCCGCGGCGAGGATTCGCTGGTGCGCTCGGTCTGGGCCGGAAATCCGATGATCTGGGATATCTATAAGCAGCCGGAAAGGGCGCATATCCCCAAATTATGGGCCTTCCACGACCATTTCTGGGCCGGTCTGGACCCGGAATGCCGCGAAATACTGGACTTTTTCAGCGCAATGTGGAATGAAGAGGGCCGTCAGGATGAAATGATCCCGGCCCACCGCCTTCTGGCATGCCTGCCCGCCCTGCGGGATCATGCCCGCCGTCGCAGCCTCGAACAGGCCGCACAGGACGATCTGGCGACACGGCTTGTGGCGTTCATCCGCGAACAAATGAAAAACCAAGGATAATTTATTATGAAGTTTGCTCAAGAACTGCGCTCCGGCAACGTTATCACCATGAACGGCAACCTGCTGCTGGTCACAAAGTCTGAATTCAGCAAATCGGGCCGTAACGCTTCGGTCATGAAATTCAAATTCCGCAACCTGAAGACAGGCTCGCCGTCGGAAGGCGTTTACAAGACAGACGAGAAATTCGATGACGTCATGCTCGAACACAAGGAAGTGAAATACTCCTACGCTGACGGCGACAACTACGTATTCATGGACGGCGAATACAACCAGTTCGAAGTTTCCAAAGACTTCATGGAAGACGCGCTGAAATACCTCGAAGAAGAAATGCCGTGCGAAATCGTCATGTACGAAGGCAAGCCGCTTTCCATCGAGCTGCCGGTGAAACTGGTGCGTGAAGTCATCTACACGGAACCCGCTGTGAAGGGCGATACATCCGGTAAAGTGATGAAGCCTGCGCGTCTGGCCACAGGTCACGAGATTGCTGTGCCGGCGTTCATCGAAATCGGCGAGAAAATCGAGATCGATACACGCACGGACGAATATGTTTCCCGCGCGAAAGTCGCTTAATTAAGGCTTCTCTGCCGGGCGTCTATCGTGTCTTTCTACGCTTCCGGTGCTCACGTACTAAAATGTACGCTGCGCTCCGGTTCTCGAAAGCCAGCGATATCCACCTCGGCATAGCGCGCCTTTAATCGTGATTGGAAAGCCCGCCGTCTTGCGGGCTTTTTTTTATTCCGCTAGTAATGGTTCATGACTGAAATCCGTTTTTACCACGCCCAGTATTCATCGCTGGATCAGGTTCTGCCCGGCATTCTGGGCAAGGCCCTTTCCGGCGGGCGGCGTATCGTCGTCTGGTTTGCCGACAAGGCGCTGGTCGAGCAGATGAACGAACATCTGTGGACCTATAATCCGGATTCGTTCCTGCCGCATGGATCGGCCAAGGACGGGTTCGCCAGCGACCAGCCGGTATGGCTGACCAATCAGGCTGAAAACCCGAACGGGGCCGATGTGCTGATGACCGTGCGCGGTGCTACCCATGATCTGCCCCCCAATCTTGCCGATTTCACATTGTGCTGCGATATGATTGACGGGCGGCTGGATGACGACGTTGCGGCGGCACGCGCGCGCTGGAAAGCGTACAAGGATGCCGGTCACGATGTCACCTACTGGCAGCAGACGGATAAGGGCTGGGAAAAGAAGGTCTAGGAAACGGCAACCCCCCTTCTTGAAAATTATGAAAAACTATAGTACAAGTACTTATTATCTTAATTTTTAGGGAGCGCGTCATAATCATGGGTAAAAATTCTGATTCCGTACCTCCGCGCCTGTGTGAAATCTATAGTTTTGCCGATGCTCATAAAACGAAGCATGCTCAGGATCTGGTGACGGCTTTCCTGCAAAATCACCAATCTCAATTTCCAGCGGAAGAGCGCAATATGGTCTATCTGGGGCCTCCAGGAACTTTGCGGGATCATCCGGAATTGCTCTCTGCCTTACTCTATGATGCATTAGCAGATATGAGGACTCCTAAGCTGGTCTATTCAGCGCCGGTTGGACCAAAGCCAGAGTAAGATAAAAAAAACCGGGATCGATGTCCCGGTTTTTGTTTTCAATTTCGTACCGCTTAGTGTTGCGGCGGTTCTGACGGCGCTGCTGTATCCGCCGGAGCAGCAGCGGGATCGGCTGCCGGTGCGGCTTCCTTCGGACCCAGTTCAGCCATTTCCGCATCGATATCGGCCTGCGACGGCAGTGCCGGGCTGCCCGAAATCGAACGCAAATACGCGATCAGCGCGGCGCGGTCCTCGGGTTTTTTCACGCCAATAAAGTTCATCGCCGTGCCTTTGACATAGGCTTTCGGCTTCCACAGGAAATGATTCAGTTCAGAGTATGTCCAGTTGCCGCCCTTGGTTTTCATCGCTTCCGAGTATGCGAAACCGGCGTGATGGGCTTTCGGCTGGTTGACAACACCGGCCAGCGCCGGACCTGTGCCGTTCGGGCCGCCTTGTTCAAAATTGTGACAGGATGCGCAGGCCTTGGCGACTTGCTTGCCGCGCTCGATGTCGGCGGTGCCGATCATCGCGAGAATCGGTTCCGGCATCGCAACAGCGGCAGCGCCACCGGCGCCACCTTCTTCGGCGGCTTCGATGTTATAAGCGAACTCGGTTGATTCATGCGCCTTGGGTACGAGCTGGGTCGAAATGAACCCTGTGAAGGCCGCAATAATACCAGCGACGAGAATGGCGGCGAATATCTTGTTGAATTCCATGTTGTTCATGGCAAAAGTCCTGACGATCAATAAAGGTTACGCTGCCGGTTCTGCGATGATTTTCAGTACCGAAACACCTTGCATATACCCCTAAAAAATGCGATTGCCAAGTAGTCGTATACATAAGTGGGTGTTTCAGTAAGTTTTCATGGGCCAGACAGTAAAAAAAGTATCATTTCAAGGCTTTAAAGGCGCCAATTCCGATATGGCCAGCCGGGTGCTGGTGCCGGGGTGTGAAACCCTGCCGTGCCTGACTTTTGAAGAGGCTTTCCGGGCGGTTCAGGACGGCCAGGCTGATCTGGCGGTGATTCCGGTCGATAACAATCTGGCGGGCCGGGTGGCCGATGTCCATCACCTGATCCCGAAAAGCGGCCTGTCGATCACGGCTGAATATTTCATGCCGATCCGTTTTGCGCTGATGGCGATCAAGGGTGCCAAGCCTGAAGACCTCAAGCATGTCTACAGCCATGTCCATGCCTTTCCGCAATGCCGCAATATTGTGAAAAAAATGGGCCTGCAGACGCATATCCATGCGGATACCGCCGGGGCCGCCGCCGATGTGGCGGCATGGGGCAAGGCCGACACGGCGGCACTGGCGCCGGCTTTGGCGGCAGACATCTACAATCTGGATGTTATCGCTCATGATGTGCAGGACACGGCCACAAACACGACGCGTTTCCTGCTGTTCTCGCCGGATGCGATTGTACCGCCTTACAAGGAAGATGCCTCTGTCATCACCAGCCTGATTTTCCGAGTCCGCAACATTCCGGCGGCGTTGTACAAGGCGCTGGGCGGATTTGCCACCAACGGCATCAACATCGTCAAAATCGAATCCTATGTGGATGAGAAATTTCAGGCCGCCCAGTTTTACTGCGAAATGGAAGGCCATCCGCAAAACCGCCTGCTGAAGCTGGCGATCGAGGAACTGGCTTTTTTCGCCGAGGAAGTCCG
>JAMHVA010000306.1:0-6007 GCA_035904625.1 Alphaproteobacteria bacterium
GAAACTGCGCGAGCAGGGGTTCTTCAAGGATAAATCCGAAGTGCCGCTGAAGAACTGGCTGGATCTGGTGGCATTGGGAACGGTCTGCGATATGGTGCCGTTGGTGGGGCCGAACCGTTTATTCGTGCGTGCCGGATTCACGCAGATGGCGAAGCGGCAGAATGTTGGCATCAACGCCCTGTGCATGGTGGCGAAGCTGACGGACGATCCGAATGTTTATCATGCGGGGTTTGTTCTGGGGCCGCGCATTAATGCCGGATCACGCGTGCATCAGGCTGATCTGGGCGCACGGCTGCTGCTGACGGAAGATGCAGAAGAGGCGAAGAATATCGCCTGGACGCTGAATGATTGTAATGAGAAGCGCAAAGACATTCAGGCCGAGATGTTTGCCGAGGCTGTCAATCAGGTGGAAGATCGCGGCTTAAGTGGTGATCCTGTTATTGTCGTGGACGATGAAAGTTGGCACCCCGGACTTGCGGGACTGGTCGCCAGCCGCCTGAAGGAAAAATACAAGGCGCCTGCCGTCGTCGTTACATATGCGCCGGGGGCTGAAAATGCGCTGGAAGGGCGGGGGTCTGGCCGTTCTGTTCCGGGGGTCAATATCGCGGCGTCCTTTATCGATGCGCGGGCGGCGGGATTGCTGATCAAGGGGGGCGGTCATGCGATGGCGGGCGGGTTCACCGTTCAGCCCGGACAACTCGAGGCCTTTCGTGTGTTCATGAAGGAACATATCGCCCGCCAGAGGGATGGTAATCCGGCCATCAGCGATTCAGTGATTGATGGTGTCTTGAGCGTGCGTGGTGCGCAGTTCGATTTCATCCAGATGATTCAGGATCGCTTTGGCCCCTTTGGTGCCGGACATGAAGAGCCCGTGTTTGTTCTTCCCGCAGTGAGGTTGCATACGGTGGATATTGTTGGCGATGATCACATTCGTTGCATGGTCAGCGATTGGGAAGGCGGCAGCCGGATGAAGGCCATGGCGTTTCGTGCTGCCGATACGCCGCTGGGGCAGGCCTTGCTGAAACAGGGCGGGCGGCCCCTGCATCTGGCCGGGCATTTCAAGCTGGATACGTGGAATGGCGGTCGCCGGGTGGAAATGCATATTCTCGATGCCGCGCTGGCGATCGGGGAAGGCATCGAGGCTGCAGAATAGCTTGCCTCTAAAATTGTACTTATGTAAATCCCGCTTCGCAGCATAAGGGTTTCTTGTCATGAAAAACCCTGTTTGCTACCTCTGAAGGCCAGCCAGCAAAAGACAAAGAGGGTGCATTTCATGATTCTGGACAAACTGAACGACGATTTCCTGATTATCGCCCATCGCGGCGATTCAGCCCACCATCCGGGCAATACGCTGGCCGCTTTCGAAGCGGCGGCGAAAGCTGGTGCGCACCTGATCGAAGCCAATCTGCGCCAGAGCGTTGATGGTCATTATTTTTGTTCAAATTCCGGCACGGTTGGTGGCCGCAAGCTTGAACATATGTTCGGGGTTGAACTGGAAGAGGCTGGATTGCTGAGTGTCGAAAAAGCATTGGCGTTTTCGAAAGACAGCGGCGTTCCGCTGGTGTTGGATCTGCGGAGCAGCGAACCCGGGTTCGGCGCGGGCGTTGTCGATGTTCTGAAACGCCATCATATGGAGGATCGGACAGTTATTGGTGTAAATACATTGTCACAGACTTCAGAGACACGCCGTGCAAGCAAAGATGTGGGCATCGTTGGTTTCCTTGATCGCCCGAAAGATTTTCCATCGTTCTACAAGCGCGGCGGTAATGTCGCCCGCCTGTGGCAGGGGGATACAACCCCGCAGAATGTCCGCCTTGCCGAGGCCGCAGAAGGGCGAAATCGCCGCCCGTTCTGGGTGATGGCCGGGTACTACCCGAACGATAAAATCGCCCGGTACGGCGATATCGACCTGCAGGGTGTATTTTCAATGAAAAGCGGTCCTGTGGCAGCCAAGGGTCTGATTGTTAACGATCCGGCGCTGGCGGTGGAGGCGGTGCGCCGTACGCGCGCGCCCAGCCCGTCCTGCGGCTCGTTCCCCGTGGATTAACCCTTTGAAGCGACTTTATAAATAATATGCTAGAAAACCCTTGATTTCCGGCTCAAGGTTTATTAGAAAGGCGCATTCCAACGGCTGTCCCCTTCGTCTAGTGGCCTAGGACACATCACTTTCACCGATGCGACACGGGTTCAAATCCCGTAGGGGACGCCACTTGGAACCTTGAATAGACCCGCCTGTTGGCGGGTTTTTTTATAAGGACTTTTATATGACGCTCAAGACCCTGATTGACAGGCTGATTAACGCGCCGCTCGTGGTGTATCTTTATCGCCTTTATATAAATGCGCAGGAAAATTATATCGGCCTGATTGCCGCCGGTGTGGCGTTCTATTTCTTCATGGGGGCATTTCCGGCGCTGGCGGCGCTGATTTCCTTGTATGGATTGTTCTCCGATCCACGTTTCATCACCGAGCAGCTGGAAGGGTTCTCCAACTTCCTGCCGCCGGAATCATTCAGCATTCTGGTGGGGCAGGCGCGCGCGATTGCGGGCAGCAGCGGGGCGGCGCTCAGTCTGGGGCTGATCTTCGGTATCATCCTGACGATTTATAGCGCGACGCGCGGCGTAAAAGCACTGATCAACGGATTCAACATTGCATACCGCACGAAAGAAACCCGGAACCTGTTGACGCTGAACGGCACGGCATTTTTTCTGACATTCCTGCTGATGGTTTATTTTCTGCTGTCTCTCAGCCTTGTGGCGCTGATGCCGGCATTCTTCCAGTTTATTCACCTGCCGGGCGTGGTGACGGCATTAGCGTTGTCATTGCGGTGGCCGATATTATTCATGCTGGCGGTCGTGGGGCTTGAGATTCTTTATTATCTGGGGCCTTGTTTCCGTCGCCCGAAATGGCAATGGGTCAGCTGGGGTTCCGTGGTGGCGACTATTTTGTGGCTGGTGTGCTCCAGTTTTTTCTCTCTCTTTGTTTCTAATTTCGGCAATTACAACGAGACTTACGGATCACTGGGAGCGGTAGCGGTGCTGCTGCTGTGGTTCTGGATGAGCGCGCTGACCATTCTGTTTGGTGCTGAAATCAATGCCACGCTGGATCGTTTCCGCGAAGCATCCGACGGCTAACCTTAAGATCATCTGCGCTTAAGGATAGCTTTTCACAATCTTCATATTTGATAAATTCATTCCAGATCATACTGGTTCTAAGAGCACAGAACATGTGTCTTTAGGGGACCGAAAAAAGTTACCGCGTATGACTTGTGTAATGACTTTCTGCGTATTGAAAAGCCCGTCTTCTGACGGGCTTTTCTGTTTTTCGGGTGAGGGCAGGGCTTATAGCTCCAGCCCGCCGACATATTCGGCGACGTTTCTTTGCGCTTGCACCAAACGCTGTTGCGCTGCGGCTTCTTCTTTCTTCAGCTTTGCGAGGGAATCTTCCTGATCATTCAACTCTTTCAGGTAGCGCTTACCCAGATCGTTGTTGGTGGCAACGGTCTTCAGGTTTTCGCGCAGGCGTTCCTGATCCTCGAAGATGGATTCCCGCTGGTTTTGAATTGCTGATATTTCGGTCTGGGCGCTGAAAACTTCGTTCTGCAGCGACCTCAGCTTTTCCAGAGCTTTTCGGATCTCGGGCTTCAAATCCTTACCGGATATCGCCAGACGCGTCTCGATATCATAAGGTTGCATGCCGACCAGCGCGATGACTTCGGTGTCGTCACGTTGCAGGGTGAGTTCGATATTGACGGTTTCACCCTTTTTGACATCGACCTTGGCGCGGTAATGAGTATCGGTGATTTCCGGCTCTCCTGCCAGTCCTTGTGGTTTCACCAGTTCCCAGCCCGGGCGTTTGGCATGTTCGATCACGATTGTGCGGTCTTCTTCCGCCGGGGCCTTGATCGTATATTTGGTTGTGTTACGCCACAGGACTTTCTGGTTCAGCATGCCCTTGCTGATCGTCAGAAGGCCGAGCTTCCGGTCTTCCTGTGTTTGCTGGCTGATCTTGGTCTTGGTGTCGAGGGCATAGCTGATGAAGCGGCTTTCGCCTTTGGGCACCATCGGCATTTCAGCATCACCCACGTGCAGGGTCGCTTTTTGCGCACCAGTCTGTTCATACAGGGTCAGGATGCCGGGAGGCAGACCGGTTTCACCGCTATTGTCCATTTCAACGGCGGCCAGAGGGTGGCCCTGACTGGTTTCCGGCTGATAGAGCCAGATACGTTCCGCCGGGATTTCGCGGCTGATAAACGGAACCATCAGCGAGTTTCCAGCGGTCAGAGTCACAGGTTCGGGGAAGGTGAAAACCATCTGCGTTGCGGCATCCTGTGCCACAGCCATGGTGGCTTGGGCCATTTCCATGGGCGCGGCAGCCATTGCGGGCATCGGCGGGGCACCACCATAAGCCATGGATTCCATCGCTACGGCACTGTCAGCCGTCGCCATGTTGGCTCCCATAGCCTTCATCATCGGGGCGGCTTCCGCCCGGCGAAATTCCTTCTCCATCACTTTTTTGTCCGCATACCCATCAGCTTCTGCAACGGACCCCAGCGTACCTGTGTCAACACGGGGCATGACGCGATCCATGACTTTCACCGGGAGTTCAGGGCGGCCCAGATAATAGCTTTCATACAGGGATTGGCGGTATGTCACCGGCGCACCGGACAGGATCGTGACATTCACCTGATCCCAGTCGATGCCGGTGGTATTCTCCAAAATGGCCCAGCCCTGAAGGAAGGCTTTGTCGCTGCCTTCGGGCATCACGAGCCGGTAGGCGCTTTTCCACAGCGGGGCTGCTTGCACATATGTAATACCGACATCGCGGCTCTGGCTACCTTTCAGGGAGACAGTCAGTTCGCGCTGGTCGCGGATGCGGTTGGTGTAGATGGCTTCCAGTGCGCGGTCGATCTGCTTCTGCACCGATGCTTCGGTGAAGCGGACATTGTTGAGGTTTTCGAGCAGGGCAGCCTTCACGCCGTCTGCTGTCATCACGGAAACGCGGTGGCGGATAACGGTGTCACCATTTTCAAGGTTGACGTTTTCCGGCACGACGTTCATCAGGCGGCCCTTGATCGTGGTGGCGCCCGAGATTTCAATTTCTGCACCTTGCAGGGCATTCATCAACGTGACGGGAGAGTTCAAATCCTCGCGGTTGAACGGCAGATCGCGGAATGACTGCGCCAGCGGCTCGCGGCCCGGCAGGCTGACGCCCCCGAATTCACCGGCGCTGTCCATCACGACAAGGCTCTTTAATACATCATCCACGGCATCCAGACGCACAGGCACCTGAATATCGGCATTACCGGCGACGGTGCCCTGATGCTCGAACAGCGCCAGGCCGCTGGTCGAGATCGCGACGCGCTTCAGCGGCAATGTGTCGGCGGCGGCGGGCAGGGCAAATACGCAGAAGGCGGTCGTGAGCAGAAGGGCGCGTTTCATGTCTATCTCTCCTTATCGGGCTATGCCGGTTAGACGGCAGGCCGCAGACAATCCTTGGAAAAAAATTTCAGGGTCTTGTGCTTTTCAAAAATGGCGAATTTCCGAGCTTGGACGCCAGTGGCTTAAGAATAGCTTAAAATTTGGCGGTCGTACCGCCAAAAGATTTATTAGGCCGGGGGGTGAATCGTGTTATATATAAATCATAAGCACGCACGTGCCTATGGCCCCTTGCCCAAGCTTTGCCAGTAATGGCCGCTTATAGCAGCAAGCAAGATATGGTTATGCAACGACGTAGTCTTTTTGGTTTGTGGAAACGAGAGTTTCCGTAGTTCTGAAAGGGTTATATCTATGACCAATCTTGGCGCGGGCGGCCAGTCGTCCCCCCATATCTATTCCGTAACGCGTCCGATGCGCCGCGCATCCGACAAGCTTGCGCTTGTCAAAAGCCGCCCGTCGGGTCCTTACATGTTCGAAGGCACGGTCAACGGTCTGGTGCAGGAACTGCAGCCGACCATTCCGCTCTACGTCATTCGCCCGGACATTCTGAACCGTCAGGCGCAGACATTCCT
>JAMHVA010000307.1:0-2037 GCA_035904625.1 Alphaproteobacteria bacterium
CGAAAAAGTTGCGGAGCTTGGTGCTATCATGGGTTCCGGTGGATTAATTGTCATGAACGAAGACAAGTGCGCCGTCGATATGGCCCGCTTCTTCATGGATTTCTGCCAGGATGAATCCTGCGGCAAATGCACCCCCTGCCGCGAAGGCACGAAGCGCATGCTCGATATTTTAACGGACATCACCAAAGGCAAGGGCAAAGCCGGCGATATCGAACTGCTCGAAGAAATGGCCAGTGTTATTAAGAATGCAGCGCTTTGCGGTCTGGGCCAAACTGCCCCCAATCCTGTTTTGAGCACCATCCGTTATTTCCGGAAAGAATACGAAGAGCATATTTTTGAACATCGCTGCCGCGCGACCGTCTGCTCGGCCATGTATAAATCACCCTGCCAGCACACCTGCCCGATTGAAATGGATATCCCGTCTTATATCGCACTGGTTCGTGAAGGCCGGTTTGAAGACGCTTACAAAATTCTTCTTCAGACCAACCCTTTCCCGTCCGTCTGTGGCCGCGTCTGCGATCACAAATGCCAGTCCAAGTGCCGCCGCGGCAATATGGATGAGCCTCTGGCCATTAAATTCCTGAAGCGCTTTATCACCGACAACGCTCCGCGTCCCAAAACGGAAGCGGTTCCCGTCACCCGCAAAGAAAAAATCGCTGTCATCGGCGGCGGTCCCGCGGGCCTTACCGCCGCGCGTGATCTGGCATTGCGCGGCTATAAAGTGACCGTTTTTGAAGAATTGAACAAAGCAGGCGGCATGCTCTACTGGGGCATTCCTTCTTACCGCTTGCCCCGCAACATTTTGCAGGGCGAAATTGACGATATCACATCCCTGGGCGTCGAGATCCGTCTAAACACACGTGTAGGTCGTGACATTTCTTTTGAGCAGATTGAAAAAGATTTTGATTACTTCTATCTAGCCACCGGCGCGCACAAAAGTCAGAAAATGCGTGTAGATGGTGAAGATCTGGGCAACGTATTCGGCGGCGTTGAGTTCCTTCGCGACTTCAACAACAACGAAGACAAGTGGCTCAAGGGAGAAAAAACACTGGGCAAGAAAGTGGCCGTCATCGGCGGCGGCAACTCGGCCATCGACGCAGCCCGCGTCGCGTTGCGCCTCGGTTCCGAGGTCACCATCCTCTATCGCCGTTTGAGAGCGGATATGCCGGCAGCTGAAGAAGAAATTAAGGCTGCAGAAGAAGAAGGCATCAAGATAGAATACATGGTTGCTCCGCTGAAAATCGACGGTGCAAAAGGCAAGGTTTCATCCATCACCTGCCAAAGAATGACACTGGGCGATTTCGACAACAGCGGCCGTAAGAAGCCCGTCCCCGTTGCCGGCTCCGAATTCACTCTGGCAGTTGACGCTATTGTAGCAGCCATCGGCCAGGTGCCGGACATGAGCTTCATTGATAAAAAGATCGGTGTCGAAATCAACAAGTGGGATTGCTACAATGTCGGCAAAGGCTACAAATCCCGCACGACGAACCCCCGTTACTTCGCGGGTGGTGACGCTGAAACAGGTCCCGACACCGTTATCGCCGCCGTCGGAGCAGGCCATCAGGCAGCCGACGACATCGATGCAGCCATTCGCGCAGCCAACGGTGAACCGGCTTACGAAAAACCGGCTCTGGAAAAAATTGATGTCCCGCTAGTGATTGATGAAGAATCGGTGGAAGCACCCCAGACGGCGATGCCCGAAATGCATCATGCCACCCGCAAAATGAGTTTTGCGGAAGTGGAACTGGGATTCAGCCGTGAAGACGCCATCAAGGAAGCTTGTCGCTGTCTGCGCTGCGATGCGGCAGTTTAATAGCCATGTAAGAAGAAATTTTTCA
This sequence comes from Alphaproteobacteria bacterium, assembly GCA_035904625.1. GTDB lineage: Bacteria > Pseudomonadota > Alphaproteobacteria > Micavibrionales > Micavibrionaceae > Micavibrio_C. The sequence goes on from JAMHVA010000307.1 coordinate 1,839, forward strand.
TGTCAACCGTTAAATTGACTATCGATAGTCGTCAAGTAGACGCGCCAACGGGGGCAACCATCCTGGATGCTGCCCGCAGCGCCGGAATTAAAATCCCCACCCTATGCGCCTGGCCGGAAATTCATCACACGCCCGGTGCATGCCGCGTGTGCATGACGGAAGTGGAAGGTCAGCGCAGTCTGATTGCCGCTTGTGTTTT
>JAMHVA010000308.1:0-2528 GCA_035904625.1 Alphaproteobacteria bacterium
GTCGAACGTTCGACAATCAGGGAATGATAGCGCGTCACCGGATAAGGACTGGGCAGTCCGGCAAAAACGCTTTTGCCGCCGTGCGTAATATCAGAAATCTTGCCGTGCATCGGTTGCGGGGCACGGATAACCTTGCCGCCAAACGCCTGTCCCATGGCCTGCAAGCCGAGGCAGACCCCGAACAAAGGGATGTCATGGTCGGCAGCGGCCTGTATCAGGCGCAGGCATATACCCGCGTGGTTAGGGTCGCTGGGGCCGGGGGAAATGACGATGCCGGATGGCTTCTTGGCCAGAACTTCATCCACCGTCAGGGCATCATTCCGATAGACAGACGTTTTTGCCCCCAGATCGCCCAGATACTGGACGAGGTTAAAGGTAAAAGAGTCATAGTTATCAATCAGGATCAGCATGTCCCCTATATGGCATATCCCTCCTGATTAAGCAAAGGATCCAGCGTCTTTTCCGGGGATGGTTTTTCTTTTATTGGTGACGTTTTCTGTCAAACCGGGCATCTTGGGAGTATGAAAAACGGCAAGACCCCTATCATCCTTCGCCCCCTTTTTGTGTGCTTGCTTTTGGCATCGGCGCTGACGGTTTGTTCGCTGGCGTTTCGCGCCGCAGAGCGGGCCGAAGTGAATGAGCCTGTGCGTGAGCAGAGCGCTGCACGTTCACAGGAAAGCATGGCCTATTACAAAGGACTGATATCGACGGACAAGCCGATTGATTTGCCGCCGCTGCCGGAAGTACCGCAACAGGTAGCCGCTTATCAAGAGAATGGGCTGCCAGCGATCCCGGATGATATGGCGATCCCCCGATCACTTTCAGAAAACATAGCGACAGCGCCTGTCGTTGCGATGGCAGGAACGCCGCAATGGAGGCAGAATGCTGCTGCTTTCGTTCCTGAATACAGCAAGGGGAAGATCGTCATCATCATCGACGACATGGGAATGGACAAGCGCCGCAGCGCGGAGGCTTTGACCCTGCCAGCCCCGCTGACGCTTTCCTATCTTCCGTATGCCACCCACTTGCAGTCATCGGTGGATGAGGCGCGGCAGAAGGGTCACGAGGTTCTTGTTCATATCCCGATGGAGCCGGAAAGCACGAGTATTGATGCCGGGCCGACGGTTCTGCGTGCCAGCATGACAGATGACGAAATGCGGGCGATGATGGATAAAAACCTGTCAGCGTTTTCCGGTTATACCGGATTTAACAACCATATGGGCAGCAAGCTGACTCAGGATCAGCAGGCCATGCAGATTGTCATGGCTGAGGCGGTAAAGCGCGGGTTGCTGGTTGTGGATTCACGCACGTCCGCCGTATCGGTTGCCGATCAGGTGGCTGGGGCTTTCGGCGCGGTTCATACGGTGCGCGATGTATTTCTTGATCACAATGAAGATCTGAACAGTGTGAAAGATGCGCTGGCGCAGCTTGAGAATGTCGCGCGTCACAAGGGTTATGCGGTGGCGATTGGCCATCCCAAGGACAATACCTTGGCGGCGCTCCGCGAATGGCTTCCAACGTTAGCTGGGAAAGGGTTGCAACTGGCACCTGTGAGTGCTGTTGTCAGGACCTCGGAACCCTCAGCCGGTGGTGCGGGTTATACCGCAATGGTCAGCGGGATCAGTTCCCCGTTTGTTGTAGGGCCTCTTCAGCCGCCTGAATAAGCGCACGGGCCTTATTGACTGTTTCCTGGTATTCGCTCTGCGGGTTGCTGTCGGCAACGACGCCGGCACCAGCCTGGACGTACAGCGTATTATCCTTGATCAGTCCTGTCCGCAACGTGATGCAGGTATCGACATTTCCGTTGCCATCAAAATAGCCAACGCAGCCGCCGTAGAAGCTGCGGCGCTCGGGTTCCAGTTCGTCAATAATTTCCATCGCGCGGATTTTGGGCGCGCCCGTTACAGTACCGGCGGGGAATCCCGAAAACAGGGCGTCCAGCGGATTTGTATCCTTCTTCAGCTTGCCTGTAACATTGGAAACGATATGCATCACGTGGGAATAGTACTCGATGATGAATTGTTCGGTGACGTTAACGCTTCCAATTTCCGCAACGCGGCCGACATCGTTACGGCCCAGATCCAGCAGCATCAGGTGTTCGGCACGCTCTTTCGGGTCGGCTAGAAGATCTTCGGCGAGTGCCTTGTCCTCCTCGGGCGTGGTGCCGCGCTTACGTGTACCGGCAATCGGTCGGATCGTAACCTCGCCATTCCGTACGCGGACCAGAATTTCCGGGCTGGAGCCGACGATCGAAAATTCGGGTGTCTGGATATGAAACAGGAAGGGTGAGGGGTTGAGGCGGCGCAACGAACGGTAAAGCTCGATGGATGGCAGATCGAACGGAACCGAGAAACGTTGCGAAGGGACAACCTGAAAAATCTCACCCGCGCGGATATACTCAATGGCTTTTTCGACGGCTTGTTTATACTGGCCTTCCGTCATGTTTGATGTCTGCGGCAGCGGGGCCTGCAGTTGGGACACCGTCGTTTTATCAGGGATCGGTTGGCGCAGAGTCGCGATAACGCTGT
>JAMHVA010000309.1:0-12333 GCA_035904625.1 Alphaproteobacteria bacterium
CTCTTAATTAGACCAGTGAGCTATTACGCTTTCTTTAAATGATGGCTGCTTCTAAGCCAACATCCTGGTTGTCATGGAATTTCTACATCCTTTTCAACTTAGCTACGATTTGGGGACCTTAGCTGTAGGTCTGGGTTTTCATCCCTCTTGACGATCGACGTTATCACCGACCGTCTGTCTGCCATATATTACTCTTCGGTATTCGGAGTTTGGTTAGATTTGGTAAGGCTCGCGCCCCCCTAGTCCATCCAGTGCTCTACCCCCGAAGGTATTCATATGACGCTCTACCTAAATAGATTTCGCGGAGAACCAGCTATTACCCGGTTTGATTGGCCTTTCACCCCTAAGCACAGGTCATCCGAAGTTTTTTCAACAACTACCGGTTCGGTCCTCCAGTGCGTGTTACCGCACCTTCAACCTGCCCATGCATAGATCACCGGGTTTCGGGTCTAATCCTGCATACTAAACGCGCTATTAACACTCGGTTTCCCTACGCCTACACCTAACGGCTTAAGCTTGCATGCAAGACTAACTCTCTGATCCATTATACAAAAGGTATGCCGTCACACTTGCGTGCTTCGACTGTTTGTAAGCATTCGGTTTCAGGTCTATTTCACTCCCCTCATCGGGGTTCTTTTCACCTTTCCCTCACGGTACTTGTGCACTATCGGTCAGTCAGTAGTACTTAGCCTTGGAGGATGGTCCCCCCATATTCAGACAGGATTTCACGTGTCCCGCCTTACTCAAGGACTAGATACAAATTTACTCATACAGGGCTATCACCTACTTTGGCGCTGGTTTCCAACAGCTTCTAATTTTTTGTATCCAGCCACTGGGCTGGTCCGATTTCGCTCGCCACTACTTTCGGAGTCTCGTTTGATTTCTTTTCCTCTGGGTACTGAGATGTTTCAATTCCCCAGGTTCGCTTCAGTAACCTATGTATTCAGTTACAGATACCGCCTAAGCGGTGGGTTTCCCCATTCGGACATTCACGGATCAAAGCTTGATCGCAGCTCCCCGTGACTTATCGCAGCGTACCACGTCCTTCATCGCCTCTGACTGCCAAGGCATCCACCAAATGCCCTTTGGACACTTGAATTCACTACGCACAGAATCAAACAAGCCTATGAAGCATGTTGATCTTGCGCAGCATTTGATACTCAGCGTTATTTGAGATCAGACAATTTTGCAAACCTATTCACGATGTACAAGGATTCTGACTTTAGAGGCCAGAAATGAAAAGCGGGAAGGCTTTTCATCACTAAACTCTTTGATCAAAGGAAAGAAGAGACGGTAAATGGTGGACCCTAGCGGGATCGAACCGCTGACCTCCTGAATGCAAATCAGGCGCTCTCCCAGCTGAGCTAAGGGCCCGTTAGAAAAGTGGTGGGCCAGGGAGGACTTGAACCTCCGACCCCACGCTTATCAAGCGTGTGCTCTAACCAACTGAGCTACTAGCCCCCTTGAGATAGCCTTAAGGAGGCTAACAACCGGTTCCTTGAACTGTTTTGGAAAGAAGAAATACGAAGACAGCAGCGCAATTTTTATCTCGGACAAGTCCGAGAGACGTAGCCAAACACATCCTTAGAAAGGAGGTGATCCAGCCGCACCTTCCGATACGGCTACCTTGTTACGACTTCACCCCAGTCATTGACCCTACCGTGGTCGCCTGCCCCCTTGCGGTTAGCGCAGCGCCTTCAGGTAGAACCAACTCCCATGGTGTGACGGGCGGTGTGTACAAGACCCGGGAACGTATTCACCGTGGCATGCTGATCCACGATTACTAGCGATTCCAACTTCATGCCCTCGAGTTGCAGAGGACAATCTGAACTGAGACAGCTTTTGGGGATTAGCTCATCCTTGCGGATTTGCAGCCCATTGTCACTGCCATTGTAGCACGTTTGTAGCCCTACGCGTAAGGGCCATGATGACTTGACGTCATCCCCGCCTTCCTCCGGCTTATCACCGGCGGTCTCGCATGAGTGCCCAACTAAATGGTGGCAACATACGATAGGGGTTGCGCTCGTTGCGGGACTTAACCCAACATCTCACGACACGAGCTGACGACAGCCATGCAGCACCTGTATCCGGTCCAACTAAATGAAGGTCTCCATCTCTGGAAACCGCAACCGGTATGTCAAGCGTAGGTAAGGTTCTTCGCGTTGCGTCGAATTAAACAACATGCTCCACCGCTTGTGCGGGTCCCCGTCAATTCCTTTGAGTTTTAATCTTGCGACCGTACTCCCCAGGCGGTGTGCTTAATGCGTTAGCTGCGTCACTGAAACGCTAAGCGATCCAGCAACTAGCACACATCGTTTACGGCGTGGACTACCAGGGTATCTAATCCTGTTTGCTCCCCACGCTTTCGTGCCTCAGCGTCAGTACCTAGCCAGTTGGGCGCCTACGCCACTGGTGTTCCTCCCAATATCTGCGCATTTCACTGCTACACTGGGAATTCCCCCAACCTCTCTAGGTCTCTAGTCATACAGTCTCAAAAGCAATTCCAAGGTTGAGCCCTGGGATTTCACTCCTGACTTGTATAACCGCCTACGCACGCTTTACGCCCAGTGATTCCGAACAACGCTCGCCCCCTCCGTATTACCGCGGCTGCTGGCACGGAGTTAGCCGGGGCTTCTTCTGGTAGTACCGTCATCATCGTCCTACCCGAAAGAGCTTTACAACCCGAAGGCCTTCATCACTCACGCGGCATGGCTGGATCAGGGTTTCCCCCATTGTCCAATATTCCTCACTGCTGCCTCCCGTAGGAGTCTGGGCCGTGTCTCAGTCCCAGTGTGGCTGATCATCCTCTCAGACCAGCTACTGATCGTAGCCTTGGTGAGCCGTTACCTCACCAACTAGCTAATCAGACGCGGGCTACTCCTTTAGCGATAAATCTTTGGTCCGTAGACATTATGCGGTATTAGCGTCAGTTTCCCGACGTTGTTCCGCACTAAAGGGCATATTCCCACGCGTTACTCTCCCGTGCGCCACTCCCCTTGCGGGGCGTTCGACTTGCATGTGTTAAGCCTGCCGCCAGCGTTCGTTCTGAGCCAGGATCAAACTCTCAAGTTTGATTCCAGTATCGACAAGATTCTCATAAGAGATCATTCGATACAGTTAAATTGACAAGAACCTACTGACTAATAAATTGCGTCACGTAAGTGATACAACAAACATCAGCAAGTTCCTGTTTCGTGTGTTCAACACACGCCACAGCGCTGCTGCCTGCGTATCTCTTCTTTCCTTCACGATGTTCAAGAACTCTTCGCCCGGGACCAATGATCGAAACCTTCGATCCCGGCGATACAAGCGCATGTCGCTGCTGTACCGCTAAAAAAAGGCCCGGAGACCGGACCGCTTCGTTTGACGATGGAGGCGTTATACTCAGTATAATTTCCTTCGTCAAGCTCTAAATTAGAAGTTTTTCCAAGAAAAATCAGTCTTTTTTAGAGGGCTCCGACAGGCGATGTCGTTGCCAAGGCGGCCCTTATATAAAAAAGTTCCCGGGGGTGTCAAACAGATTTTCAAAGTTTTTAAGATTTTTTTACGTTTTTACAAACTTTGGCGGAAATCTGCCATTTTTCACTTATTTCCAGAACGTTATAAAGGCGCCCAGGGAACTTATAATGCCGGGAAATCCTTAATCAAAGCTTAATTAAGGATTTCACCCTGAGGTTTATACAGTTTATAATTTTAAAGCGTTCCCTTCTGCCCACCCCTCTTCCACGTCTTTTTCATTCTTCATATCCATTTATGCGCAGTTCTTTGCGATGCCTGTCATTATCGATCATTGTCACCAGCAGCCTGTGTACACCGGCGCTGGCGCAGCAATGGCCTGCGGGCAATCCATACGCGCCGTGGCTCACGCATTACGCATCAGCGGAAAGCCCGGATGAAACGACAACGCGCGATGAATACGCACTGGTGCCGGCCCCCTATGCCGCCACAGACGATGATGCAGAAACACCGCGCACGCCAAAGACAGATCTGGCGATCCTGACGCCCAAGCACACAAAGCAAATCATCAGGCAGTTAGAAGCACGGGAACATGAACGCGCTGCATCGCTGCTGGAGCAAGCCTATTCCATGCGGATCGTCGATCAGCTATCACAATTCGGATACGAGATTTTCGATCAGGGCGGGCCCGCATCATCACTGGTGCCCGATGCCGCACGTACCGCCCACCGTGATGGCATTCCCGGCGGCATGGCGCAGGATGATTTCGTCCTTAGCAGCGGCGACCGCTTGATGATCACCACGCGCGGCCAAAAAAACGCGCAAATGGCTTACACCATCGATCATCAGGGTTTCCTGATCGTTGATGATATTACGCCCATCCCTGCCGCCGGTCTGACGATTGCGCAGGTACGTGAAATTCTGGAAGCCGAAGCCAGCCTGCGCCACAACACGCAGATCTTTATCAGCCTAGATGCCGTGCGGCAGATTGATATCCTGATCATCGGTCACGTGGCAAAGCCGGGCCGTCAGACATTATCCGTCTTCCATACAATTCTGGACGCCCTGATCGAAGCGGGCGGCATTGAGAAGACCGGATCATTGCGCCAAGTAAAACTGGTGCGCGATGGCCGCAGCACATATATCGACCTTTACGGTCTGCTGGTTTACGGCAGCGCCAACATGGACCTGCAATTGCGCGATGGCGACCGCCTGATCGTCCCGCCCATCGGTCCGACAGTGGCGATTGCCGGCGGCGTCAAGCGGCCCGGCATTTATGAGGTCTTGCCCTCGGTCCGCGGTATGCACAGCAAGGGCAATAATACGCAGAAACTCTCATTGGAGGATATGCTGGAACTAGGCGGCGGTTATTTAAGCCCCGGACAGAACCGTCTGCTGCGGCTAACGCTCTCTACCGACGGCAAGGAAAACGTGCAACCTGTGGGCGGCAACGCTTATGCCCCCATCTTTGGCGATGGCAATATTCTGATGGTATCGCCCAGCCGCGAAGCACGTTCGGGCAGCGTTCAGCTGACCGGCCATACCCGCACCCCCGGCATTCATGATCTGGGCACCAATAAAACACTCTCCAGCCTGATCCCGTCGGAAACAGTGTTTGGCCCCGATATCTATCCACTGATTGGCGTCATCGAGCGGCAGGACAGCAAGACGATGGCCCGCACGCTGATTGATTTTTCGCCGTTACTGGTCGCTAAAGGTGATTTCGACCGGCAGTTGGAGGATGGCGATGTCGTGCGCCTGTTCTCGCGTCAGCAAATTCAGGAACTGCAAAACCCGGATCAAGCCCGCATGATCGAAGTCGGCTCCGCCGATCAGGATGATGAGGAACCCATAGACACAGCGACGAAATCATTCCTTGAGGAGCGCTCCGTCTATGTGCGCGGCGCTGTCCGCAATCCCGGCCCCTGGCCGGTATCCGAAGGCGCGTCACTGGAGGCGCTGATTTCCTCAGCCGGCGGCATGACGCTGGAAGCCAGCGCCAAGGATGTCGAGATTTCCTCCGTTCACCAGCCCGAAGGACATGGCACCAAGCAACGCTTCAGCGTTAACATGAACGAGACCGATCCGGCACAAGTCTCGATAGGACCCGGCGATTCCGTGCGCGTGAACCAGAAATTCAACCGTGTCGCCGATAACAGCGTCTTACTGGTGGGCGAGGTTAAATATCCCGGTCGTTACGACCTGAACCCCGGCGACACCATGGCCGACCTGCTGCAACGCGCGGGCGGCATGACCGAACAGGCCTATCCGGAAGGCGCCATTTTCAGCCGAGAAAGCGAGCGTAAAGCCGAAGAGTCGCGCTTTCGTGCCGCAGCCCGTGAAATGGAGCGCGCACTGGCTGCTTCCATGGATAAGAAAACGCCGCCGGATAGCACGCAAATCGCGATGGCGCAGGAACTGGCAGCAGAACTCAAGAATGTCGAGGCCGTGGGCCGCATTACCGTTGAGGTAGACCCCGGCATACTCAGTGTTGAGCCTGAACTCAACATCCTGCTGGAATCAGGCGACCGCATATATGTGCCCAAGCGCCCCCTGACCGTGCGGGTGAACGGTGAAGTGCTGTCCCCCGCCAGCCTGCAGTTCCGCAAGAACAAATCGCCGCGGGATTATATTATGGAGGCCGGCGGCTTTACTTATAATGCCGACGATGACCGCGCCTTTGTTCTCTATCCGGACGGCAGCGCCCAGCCCCTGCAGGTCAGCAACTGGAACCATAAAGCCACGATGATTCCGCCGGGATCGACCATCGTGGTGCCGCGCGACCCCAAACCGTTCGACTTTATCCAGTCGGCTAAGGACGTCAGTCAGATCTTATCCAATCTCGCTGTCACAGGGATCTTCCTGCAGGACATCCGGGATGATGATTAACCGTCGCTTTTCGGTTGTTACGGTCACACGCAACAACCTTGATGGCCTGAAACGCACAAACGCTTCACTGGAGCATGAAAATCCGGATCTGTTCGAATGGATCGTGATCGACGGCGCATCCACCGATAACACGGTGGAATACTTGAAAACCACGAAGGTAAAATGGGTATCAGAACCTGATCAGGGCATTTATGACGCCATGAACAAGGGGATCGAACGCGCCACAGGCGATTACGTATTGTTCCTAAACGCTGGTGACACTTTGGCCTTGCCCCGCACGCTGGAAATACTGGCAGACATTCTAAAAGCACGTCCCATACAGCCGGACATGATTTATGGCGATGCCTTTGAAGATACTACGCAAGGCCGGATTATGAAACAGGCCCGGCCGCACAGCGATATCACGCAGGGACTGTTTACCCATCATCAGGCGATATTTTATCGGCGCGAAGTGATTAATGACCTGCGATACGATCAGACATATAATATTGCCGGTGATTACAAATTCACCGCGCAATTCCTGCAACGGTCGCGCGATGTCTTTTACTGGCCACGCCCGGTCTGTGTTTTTGAATCCGGCGGCATATCGCAAAAACAGGTCTTCAAGGCACGCATGCAGCAAGTGCTGATCCGGCGTGAACTGGGGATGTCGTTCCCGTTTGCGGAACTGATCACCATCGCACGGCAGACACTGGCGATCACGATCCGCCGTCTGTGCCCCAGTCTTTACTGGCGTTTGCGCGAATACGCGCTCACCAAACGGTAATAACGGTAACGATCGCGGGCCAGCTTGAAACCCGCCACGCCGTCCAGCCAGCCGCCCTTCAGGATATAGCTATGAAGAAACGCAATCTGCGGACGGAATGGCATCGCCCGGAACAGGACTTTCAAATATTGCCGCCACGCAACCGGATCAACCGGCCACGCCTTCCGGGCATTCATCTCCGCTTCCCACAAGGCATAGCGATGATGCCGCGATTCCCAGCTTTCACCGCTATCATAGGCATAATGCAGCATCGGCTCATTCAGCACGCCGATCGACGATGTTACGCGCGGCACTGGCTGGTAATGGCCTTCCATTTCGCCCATCCCGGAAATATCCAGATCATCCACCACCGGAAACATGAAGTGACGGCGATCAAACAACACCAGCTTGCGATTCTTCAGGCCATAGCTCAAGATTTTGTGATCCATCACATAATCAGCCGTCACGAAATACCCCTGATGCGGCGGCACGCCCGAAGCAAACAGATCGCGAATGTCCCCGGCCAGCCCCGGCGTCACGATTTCATCGGCATCGACAAAGAATATCCAGTCGTGGGCAAGATTGAGATTTTCCAGACACCATTGACGCTTCTTCGGGTAATGGCCGCTCCATTTATAGGCCACGATATCCGCTCCCGTCGAACGGGCGATATCAGCGGTGCGGTCGGTACTGCTGGAATCGATGACGATAACCTGACGGAACGACCGCAACGCTTCAAGGCACGGGCCTATACGTGTCTCTTCGTTACGGGTCGTCACCAGAACGGAAACGGGAATGTCTTTCATGTAGCAATAGATGAGCGATAGACAGGAAAACGCCGCGCCCCAGCAGAATGACCAACCAGAAACCCTGCGGCAGCGCCCATCAGGGCAAAAACAACGAACAGCAGGGATTTATCCGGCCAGACAGGCTTCGCGCTGACAGCAGGTGGCTCGGCCAGCGCGGCAGCGAAAGGCTCATCCAGCGCCAGAATCATCCGCACCTGTTCCTGCTCCATCAGCAGCGTTGTCAGCATGCGTCTATGTTCGGGGTCGGATGATGCAAACAATGTTTTCTTCAGCCAGTCGATCCGCGCATCGGTCTTGGCACGGATTTCATCGCGGATCAGGCGGTCGGTCTGCCCGTACATGCCCAGCAGCAACTGCCGTCCGAACTGCGGATCGGCATGGTGATAGGTGATCCGCCGCATCGGCGTATTCCCCACCGGTTCGATCCGGACTTTCTTGTTGAGATAGGAAGATAGCGCCGAGGCGTCCTCGATATCCCGCTGTCCTTGAAACGCCCAGCGCCGTTCACCATTCACACCCGAACGCAGCGCTTCATCCTGCAACAGGGCCGCAGACACCGTTGGGCCACGCAGGATCGTTTCAAACCGCATGAAGTCAGAGGAATCGCCAGGCCCGAAACTGCGCAGCACATACTCAAGCGCAAAGCTCGCATTTTCGGGAAACAGCGCCGAAATATCCGGCGTTCCTGTGCGCGTGGTCGGTCCCACCAGCATGGTAATGCGATATTGCGGAACACTCAGCATCATCCAGATCAACGCTACCAGCACGCCCGTGACCAATCCGCCCGCAATCCATAGCCGGGCGGCCCATGCCCACCCGACTACATCACGCAATGATGGTTCGGGCATATGCGTCATGCCGATCTCCGTAAACGGGCCAGCATGGGTTCATCATGAGAAAATGTTGTCTGCTGTTCCGGTGGCACAGTCTTACGCGCAGCGCGCACAGGCTGCGGCAATCCACATATATCGCGTGCCCGGACGATAAACGCGCTGATCGCTTCGTGCGGAACGAAAACGCGGCTGGCGCGGCGTGCCCCTTCATGGGCGGCAAACCATTCATCGCCATCCAGACGGTAGCGCAAAATCGCCTGTGCCAACCGGCGGCCATCGCCCTGCGGCACCACGGTTCCCGCCTGAAAATCATCAATCACCCGCGCCACTTCAGAAACATGCGGGCCGATCAGGATACAGGGCCGGGCTACGGCAATCGCCGAGTAGAGCTTGCACGGCACGATGAATCCGGCGGCGTCTTCCCGCATCGTGATCAGGTGAACGTCACCGCTTTCCATCAGTTCCCGCAGGCGGTTTGCGGGCTGATACGGCATCAGGCGCATATTGTCGAGGCCGCGGCGGGCACGTTCCTGCCCCAGACGTTCGAAATTGGGACCGTCCCCCACAAACACGAATTCGATCTCCGGGTGATCCTTGGACAGGATTTGCGCCGCCTCCAGAATGGGTTGAATCGGATGGGCACGACCCAGTGTTCCTGAATAAAGAACGCGGAACTTCGGCTCCTTGTCCTGAAACAACGCCTCAAACGGTTTGGCAATATCGGACACGGGGCGCCCGTCATTCGCGGCACGAAACGCAACACGGCTGCTCATCGGGCGGCGCGTCCGCGGATCAGGCGCCAGCAATTCATAATCGGGCCAATTCGGAATCACAGTAATCTTGCGCGCTTCCAGACCCGTGCGGATCAGGTGCCGCGCCATGCAGCGCCCGATCACGACCACGCGGTCGGCGTTTTTCATCGCCCGGCGGACACGGGCCTTCAGATAATTCATCATCCGGTCGGAAATTTTCATGCCCAGCGCGGGCAACACATCGGGATACAGATCCTGACACCAGTGTATATGCCTGCATTTATGCGCGCGCGCCATCATGTCACCGGCGACCGCCATCAACGGCGGATCGGTCATGGTCACAATCAGGTCAGGGCGGTTCATGCCCATCCCCGCCCACCACATGCGGACCCAGACATTTAAGTAAGCCATCAGGGATTTTTTCTTCACCGGCGCTTTGACACGGATGATCCGGATCGGGCCGTCGCGTTCCTGCGCTGCCTCAACACCCGTGGTGATAATCGTCACCGACCAGCCATTACGAACAAAGCCGCGCGCCAGGTCACGCAGCATGCGCCCTGTCGCTCCGCGCGTCGCTGGGTAGACGCGATTAAAGAAAACCACGGATGGTTTTTTCATAAAATAGTTATCCGAGCCCTAAAGCCCTGTTTTAGCCTGATGAATGATTATGGTCTTGCATACACCAGCCGGGGGTCTTCTGGCAACTTTCCCGGGCCCCGGCAGGCCATCTTGTCCAGAGGGTCGTTAAAACCAGTAAAAGACCGAAATCCAAGGACTTAAAGCTTGCATACAGGGTCAGATCGATCAAAAACGGTGCAGCCAGTGCCACCGCCGCCACCGGCTGAACCCACAAAATCCGCCAAATCCCGGCAGCGATCCAGAATAAATATGACAATATTAAAATCAGGCCGAAAATACCGGTTTTCAGCAGATAGGTCGTCATCAGATTGTGGGTATAGTTGACCGGGAACGGCCCCACCGCCGGGGATATGATCGTGGCCCCCCATCCCTGCCCGAACAAAAGCGCCCATGGCCTGCCCTGAAAACTGTCCCAGACGATCCGGACTTCTTCCGCCCGGTTATTGAGGCCGACGACAGAGGTTTTCTGCATCAGGCCCTGCACGATATCGAACGCCACCGGCCACATAAAAACCGCCGCCACAAGGATCAGCGGCAACAATCGCCCCAAAGCCCGCGGTTGTCGCACCAGCAGGATGGCCAGCCAGATCAGACAGGCTAGCGCCCATGCGCCGATATGGGCCCGCTGGCCGATCGCCGCCATCCCCGCCAGCAAAAAGAGCGCGGCGACAAACGCCGTCAGCGCCATCACAAACGAACGCGCCGTCGTCGCATGGATCAGGCGATAGCCGCCATAGCCCGTCAAGAACAGGGCCGCAAACAAGACCGTCGGCGCATTGACCAGATTGTCAGAATCTGGAACGAAACCGATGGCAAAATCAGGATGACCTGCCGTAGCCACAAATACACCCAGCACGCGCACAACGAAAATCAGGCCCATCAGGCATAAAACCCACGGCATCAGACGGCCTGCCTTGGTGCCCTCCAGCAGGGACGCTGGCAGGAAAAGCGGCAAAAGCAAAAACAGAAACGGAATGACATCACGCACGATCAGCAACGACGGATGTCCGGCGGCGAAAGCCGATATCAAGGGGACGCTCAAGCCCCACAGCAGCGCAAAACGTGCCCATGGCATCCAGCGCGGTTTGGCAGCGGAGTCTGCAGGAGAAAACCCGGCGGCCTGTACCCCGCCCTGGACCCCCACCGCCAGCATCAGACCGCACGCCACCGCCAGTTCAGCCCACCCCGGACCATCCGGCGTTGGCGTACTGAACGCTGCATAGACCACAAGGGAGATAAAGAAAACCGATGCCTTATACATCAAAGGCGCTCCACAGCATCTTGACCGCCACCACCACAAGGAATGCCGCGAAGAATTTACGCAGACGGTCGACCGAGACACTGTGAGCCAGTTTTGCGCCCCACGGCGCGGCCAGTACGCTGGCAGGAATAATCAGCGGCCACGCCATCAGGTTGATATAGCCAAGCGAAAACGGTGGCAGGCCATCCTGTCCCCACCCGATGATGACAAATCCAATCGCCGCCGGAACAGCAATCACCAGACCCAGCGCCGATGCCGTGCCGACAGCCGTATGGATCGGCACGCGGCACATCGTCATGAACGGCACGCTGACCGTGGCGCCACCGATCCCCATCAGACTGGATATGACACCGATAACACCGCCCGCGCAGCTGGCCCATGGCTGTTTCGGTACATCGTCAGCAATCCTGAACCGTGCCGGATTGGAAACCATCAGCAACGCAAGACACGCGAGCGCAACACCAAAGAACAATGTCATCGCCTGTTCTTCAATCCGCGCCGCAATCAATGTACCCAAACCGACACCCAGCACAATGCCCGGCCCCAGCCGGCGCACAAGATCAAGCCGCACAGCACCCCGCTTATGATGGGCGCGCGCCGATGAAATGCCCGTTGGAATAATAACAGCCAGAGACGTCCCGACAGCGACATGCATCAATGTCGCCGATTCAAAACCAAGAAACTGAAATCCGAAATAAAGGCCGGGGACAAGAACAAGGCCACCACCGATCCCCAGCAACCCTGCAAGAAATCCCGCCAAAGCCCCCAGAGAAAGTAAAAAGGTGACCAGCATCACCCACAGCGCCGGAGACATAGTATCCATGATCAATCGGCAAGCCCTAGGGTTTATTCCTCGGCAGGCACATAGAACTTGCGCTGGGTCCGGGGCGCAGATTTGCGGCTGGTCGAATCCTCAGGCTTGCTTTCTTGCGTTTCTGTCGTGTTGCTG
>JAMHVA010000310.1:0-3661 GCA_035904625.1 Alphaproteobacteria bacterium
CAACATCACCGTGAGGCATCGGGCGCTGAGGACTCTTCAGGACAGAGCTGGGGATACTCACGGCAGGCTTGTTCTTCCGCTTCCATGGCTTTCTGGATATCCATGTTATTCAATGCGTTCAAACCCGCAAACGAAAGGCCCGTGGTCATTATGGTGATGATCAGGGCATAAAGAAAATGTTCTCTTTTCCCTGTCTTGCTGAACAGGCAGGCGATGACGGCAAAGACCAGCGGTATCAGTGCGCCGATTGCTATATAAATGATGCCAAGCCCGATGCAGCCGAAACTTTCGCAGTAGAATCCGGGAACTTTCCTGAGCACATCGGAACGAACGAACAGGATGAACAGCGGTCCGGTTAAAAGAGCGGCCAGTGTGGTGCGTGGGTAGGGGATGCCCTTCAGGGGGTTCGACATGGATGAGCCTGCCTTAAAGGACCCATTCTTTACCGTCTATCTCACCGGACTGGATTTTATGTTCGATTTCCGCAGTCAGGACCTTGCGCGCAAACTCTTCCGTCTCTTCGATCAGGGCCTTGAAGTCGGGGCGGTCAGGGCGGTAGCGCACATCGTAAAGCCCGTCGAATTGATTGATGGCCGAATTCAGCTTGACCAGCTTCTGGATGGCGTCTTCGGCGCGGTGAGCCTCGATCGATGATGCCGAGATGAGCTCGTAACGGATTTTCTGATTGATCATGCCAACCTGGAACGCCAGCTGGATTCCCTCGAGGAAGGATGCGCAAGCGCTTAAGCAACTGGACGGGCGGATTTTCCGCCCTGGATAACGTTTAGCGGTGAAGCTGAATGTGGTGGGGCGATTGGGGCCGCGCACGATGATGCCGGATTTGGCTTCATCTTCCGTCGCGTTGACCAGCATCGCGACGTTGGCATCATGTTCGATATGCACGAACCGGCCAGCACTTTTGAAAGCGTCTTCGGCGACGCGCAGCGCCTTTTCGTAGTCGTTGTTTCCGCGGGCGTCGCATTGCTCGATGATATCGAGGAAAGGGTGGCGTTCCGCCGGGCCGCTTTCAAAAATGACACGGCCCTTGTGATAGACGGCGGCCCACAGGTTCGGGTTGAATTTGCTTTCGTAGCCGCGTGTGGTGGCATCATAAGCGCCTTGCCAGTCGTAACCGGGATTGCGCGCCAGTATCGGACCGAAATCCTGAAAATCTTGCGCGATCTTGGCGCCCAGGCGCACACAGGTGTGCATGTTCTGGGCGCGGATGATGAATTCTTCTGCCTCAGCGCGCATGTCATGTTTGAGAGGAAGCGTGAGCCGGTTGGACAACGCGATAACCGGGCCCGTGTGCGAATCCGGGTCAGGCATGGCGTCCTTGATGACAAATTTCTCCCTCAGGAGCGTGGCATTGAATTCAGCCATCGGGAAATCCTCTTCCGGATCACTCTAGCATATTCGTTTCAGGCGATGAATCCCTATGGCGGGGTAAATATCGCCTGTCGGGGGTGAAAAAGCCCTGCATGTAGCGGGCAAGAGCAAAAAACCCCTGCCGAGAGCAGGGGTTTTGCTTGATCCCGTATGTTTTTCAGGATCTCAATCCGGCCTATCCGGGCGTAATTAGGTTACGCCAGATTGGAAATTCTGTTATGCGACGAGCCTTAGTTCAGGTCGAACTTCGGGGCTACTGTCGGCTTGTTGGTGAAATCAACAGCCTGTGTCGGACGCATGCTTGTAACGCCCATTTCGTCAACACTACCTGTGCTCAGGTACTGAACGTTCGCTGTTTTTGCTTTCAGGTCTTCTAGTTTCATTATTGTTTCCCTCTATTCGTTTTAGTTTACGCCCTATGGATGATCAGCGGATAATACTCGCCTTCTACTGGCTCTCCTGTCTTATCATCCATCAACACCACGAGGATCTGGTAAGTATTCTTCAGGTACTTTTCCATTCCCTCTTTGACCAGGATCCCGAAGTTCCGGGAGTCCCCGTCATTCATGATAAAGCTGACTTTGTTTGTATCGAGGTCATACTCTATCCATGAAATCTGTCTTGTGAACGGCTTGTTGTGAAAAATCAGAACTTCAGCCTGATCATTGATCACAAGGTCGACCCTGACCTCTCTTTCGAGGGGGGTGCCGTCCATATAACTGGAACGCTTTGATGTCGAGGTCTGTTGTTCTGTCATGTCCGCCGTTTTTGCGTTTAGACGTTTATCAGTTCCCTCTAGTCTAAGCCGTCCCTTTTGTCTGTTCAAGAACCGTTTTTAAAACAAGTACTTAATTCAATGCTATTTGTACCTGTGTAATTACTCTACCATAACTCAGCCTTTTCATAAAGAAAATTAGGCTGAATTGTTAAAAATCTTTTAACAGCCGCCCGGGCGATAGCCCAGGGAGCGTCTGAACTGGGCCGCGTTGATCGCGCCTGCGTTACGCTCGAAATTCACCGCCCTGAACGCGCTTTGCAGGTTCATGCCACGGCGATACAGGCTGAACGCCACGGCGTGGTTGGCAGCATCGGAAAACTTTGTACCAACGCTTTTCATTCCTTAGGCCTCCAGTGCGAACTGACGGTCGTTTGTACGGGCACGGGCAATTTCAGCCGGTGTGCGAACAACAGGCGCTTGATCCGGTGCCGGTGTCGGGGCCGGACGTGTCGCGGTGTCTGCGCTGGCGCGGAACTGTGCAACCGGGTCGTTGGCGGCTTCTGCTGTTCTTGCAACAGGGGCCGGTGTTCTCGGCGCTTCTGTCAGGCCGTTTGCCGCGCCTGTGAACTGACCCTTCATTGTATTTGTATCCAGACCAAGGCCCTTCATGCCATTGCCCAGCATGTTTCCGATTGCCGGCATCAGGCCCGGGAAAAACTGACCGATCATCTGGAAGCCGATTGCGAAAACAGCGCCATAAACCATGGCTTTCATTGCTTTCTGGCCTTTTGTTCCGCCTTCCATCATGCCCAGCATGGCACCGAATGCCATGCCCGTTGCGGCGTATGGATTGTTCTTTGCCATCTCGCCCATTTTGGACATCATTTCCTTGCCGTTCACTTTTTTGGGATCCATACCCAAATGCTTTGCGATCATCTCGCGGAACGGACCGGCTTCCGGCAGATCAAACACATCGATATCGTCAGCGGCCTCGCGGGCAGCATCTGCTGCGTCACCAGCACGTTCTCTTGCGCCGGACATCGCATCCTGTGCGCGTTCACGCAGGGATGGTTCGCCTTTTTCGCCCTTAACTTTCGCTGAGGCACCTGCGACAGCGGCGCGCACAGCGGCAGGTGTTCCAAAGGGCAGTTTTTCCGCCAGTTGTTCGCCACCTTCTTTAACGCCTTCAGTAAAGAAACCCATGACGCCATCGCCTACCCAGAGGCTTGCATCTGCGGCAGCAGCGGCAATCCCGGGTGCTTTATCTGCAACATAACCGACTGCGCTGGAACCTGCGCCGATAATAGCACGGCTGGATGCCCCGTCAGTAAGCTGGTGGGCAGTACCCAAGCCCACACCTGTAATCAGCCAGTGACGAACCGGCCATGTAATGATTTTGCCAGCCGTCCAGCCAAATTGAAGGGTAGACAGTCCTGCCGAAGCGACAGTTCCTAACAGGCCTTTGGATGTTTTTTCGATGGCTTTTTCACCAACTGCCGCTGCTTTTGCGGCTGTTCCGGCAGTGTTCGTAGCACCAGCTTCAGCGGCTTCGCG
>JAMHVA010000311.1:0-2991 GCA_035904625.1 Alphaproteobacteria bacterium
GGCGGCAAGCACCAGACGGCCCGCGTCACCGGGATCAGGCCGCAGGGCATTCAGGTCACGGGGCTGGCCGGGCCGATGAAGACCCTGAACATGAACTGGGTCTTAAATCCGGCGCGGGATGGTGGCACGCATCTGGAATTCATCATGGAATATGAAAGCGGCCGCGGGCGGCTGGTGGATATGGGCATCAGCGGCTTCGTCAGCCAGATCGTTAATGACACGCTGCGTCAGTTCGGCGACCATGTGACACGGACACTCGTCCCCGCCAGCGGGCCTGCCGCCGGGCGGGCGTCTTTGCCCTCTGCCGCCGGGCGGCGCGTCCCGGTTAAGGGGCGCAAGCCGGAATAGCAGAAATCTGCGCCCGCCTGCGGGCGGTTTCCCGGTTCAAGGCCGGAATATCCACTTCACGGATCCAGCCCTGTTTCAGGTACGGGCCGATCTTGCGCCATTCCTGCATGACGTCATGGCGGATATGGTCGTCCATATGCCAGCTCCGGGCGGGGGTATTATAGGGGTTGGCGCTGGAATGCATCTTGTGAATCCCGGGCCAGTGGCGCTCCAGCGTCATCAGGAAACGGCGGGCCGCCCGGATATGTCCGATACTGATGACTGACGATATACCGGCTTCCAGCCCCTCGGCCTGAAGCAGCGCCCGGGTCAGGGTCACGTTATCGCCGGTATGAAGCGCACGGGGTTCGCTCAGGATGGCGGAATCCGGGACGCCACGGTTAAGAAGCTGCTGGCGCAGGGCCACGGCTTCCAGCGTGCCATCCGGGGTTTGCACCCCGCCCGATACGACAATCAGGGGAAAATGACCTGAATGATACAGATCCGCCGTGTTTTCGGCCAATGACCCGACGGCCAGCGGGTTGCCAAAGACCAAACCGAAATCGGCGGGCACCAGATCCGTCTGTTCGATCAGCAGATATTCATGGACGGCGCGGGCAAAATGGGCTCTGACCGGGGTCTTGTGGATCATGATCCGGTTCCGTTACAGCGTGACACCCAGACGGTCCGCGACCGTGAATATATCCTTGTCGCCGCGGCCACAGAGATTCATCAGGATCGTGTGATCCTGTGGCAGGGTCGGGGCGATCTTTGCGACATGGGCAAAAGCGTGCGACGGTTCAAGTGCCGGGAGGATGCCCTCCAGCTTTGCCATAAGTTTGAAACCTTCCAATGCCTCGTCATCAGTGACGCTGACATAGCTGACACGTTTCTGGTCGTGCAGCCATGAATGCTCCGGTCCGATACCGGGGTAGTCGAGTCCGGCGGAGATGGAATGACCTTCGAGGATCTGGCCATCGTCATTTTGCAGAAGATAGGTCCGGTTGCCATGGAGGACCCCGGGCCTGCCGCCGGTGAGGCTGGCGCAGTGCTGACCCGTCTCAAGGCCGTAACCCCCGGCTTCGACGCCGACGATATTGATGCCCTCATCATCGAGGAACGGGTGGAACAGACCGATGGCATTCGACCCGCCACCGATGCAGGCAACCAGAGTGTCAGGTAGTTTCTTTGTCCGTTCGAGGAACTGCTCGCGTGCTTCGCGCCCAATGACGCTTTGGAAGTCCCGGACCATCGCCGGATAGGGGTGAGGGCCCGCAACGGTGCCTATAATATAAAACGTATCGTTTACATTTGTAACCCAGTCGCGCAGCGCTTCATTCATCGCATCCTTCAGGGTCCCTGCACCGGACGTGACAGCCCGGACTTCCGCTCCGAGGAGTTTCATACGAAAGACGTTCGGTTTTTGTCGTTCGATATCGGTTGCGCCCATGAAAATCGTGCAGGGGATTTTGAACAACGCGCAGACGGTCGCGGTCGCCACGCCGTGCTGGCCGGCGCCGGTTTCGGCGATCACTCGGGTCTTACCCATCCGCCTGGCGAGAAGGATTTGCCCGAGACAATTGTTAATTTTATGGGCGCCGGTGTGGTTAAGTTCGTCGCGCTTAAACCAGACCTGCGCGCCGCCAAAATGCTTCGTTGCGGATTCCGCAAAATAGAGCGGCGAGGGGCGGCCGATGTAATCGCGGGCGAGCAGATCGAACTCTGCCCAGAAGGAAGGATCGTTTCTGGCTTGATTCCATGCCTGCTCGACCGAGAGGATCAGGGGCATCAGTGTTTCCGAAACATAGCGGCCACCATAAATGCCGAAATGGCCGTTTTCGTCCGGGACACTCTTATATATGGAAGCGGTTTTCGCCATGAGAAACACCCTTTACAGAATCTAATTAGGATATTTCAAGACATACACGAGAGTAATCGCATCTCGCAAGCTGCTAAATTATGGCCAAGGCTCGCAAGCCACCCCATCACCATCGGCATCGTGTTTCCGGTAGTATCCCGGGTCCCCCTCGTTTGCCGGAGCCAAGTCAAAAAACTGTGCTAGCTGACAATTCGGAAAAGACCCTATATGGCGCACGGTTGTGAGCGCGGGCCATGGACTTTTCATTAAAACGATAAAGAAAAGTGTGAAACTTGCCGCAAAGATGCAGATCAATGATTTCTGCTGCAGCGATATACGCCGTAGCATCATGCGACGATCATGTCGCGCGGTGACGTTTCTAAATCGCCGTCGCAGGGCCTTCAGTTTTTTTTCCGCGTCCGGCCTATTCAGCTTGTTCAATCAGGGTATCCCTTTTTTGCCACGCTGATTTCCGCAGCAAATTTTTTCATCTTGTCGATATTCTTGACGCCGGGGCTGTCCTCGATGCCGCTCGAGACATCGACGGCATAGGGCTGGAGGATCGACAGCGCCCGACCGACATTCCCGGCATTGAGGCCGCCTGAAAGCATCCACGGTTTCTGGAAGGTGCGGTCTTTCAGGATGTGCCAGTCGAACGACATTCCGGTGCCGCCCGGCAGGTCGGATAGTTTGGGGTCAACCTTTGTATCGAACAGCAGCCAGTCAGCGACGGATTCGAAAGAGGGCACAGCGAACAGGTCTTCGCGGGTGGCGATACGGATGGCCTTCATCACCGGCAGGCCGGT
>JAMHVA010000312.1:0-3523 GCA_035904625.1 Alphaproteobacteria bacterium
CTTATAGAGCGCCAGCGCATCCGGGTTTGCCAGCGCCTCGACGTTTTTGACCGGGCGGTTATGAATGACCTCGCGTACCGCCAGCTCCACAATCTTGTTCGATTTGGTGCGTGGAATATCGGCAACCTCGATGATCTTGGCCGGAACGTGGCGCGGCGATGCCCCGATGCGGATCTGCTTTTTGATCCGGTCACGGATATCGTCATTCAGCGTGAATCCGGGTTTCATGCGCACGAACAAAATGACGCGCACGTCATTATCCCAATCCTGACCGACGGCGATGGATTCGAAAATTTCCGGCACTTGTTCAACCTGACGATAAATTTCCGCTGTACCGATACGCACGCCACCGGGGTTCAGTGTCGCATCCGAACGACCATGAATGATGAATCCATCATGCGTCGTGCGTTCGATCCAGTCGCCATGGCACCAGATGTTATCAAAGCGTTCAAAATAGGCAGCCCTGTAACGGGCACCGTCTTCATCGTTCCAGAACATGACCGGCATACAGGGGAACGGCTTGGTGCAGACCAGTTCGCCGCTGCCCGCACCTGCAGAAATCGGTTTGCCGTCATCGTCAAACGCATCGACAGCCATACCCAGCCCAGCGCCCTGAATCTCGCCACGCCATACAGACGACAACGGGTTACCCAGAACAAAGCAGGATACGATATCGGTTCCACCCGAGATCGAAGCCAGATGAACGTCTTTCTTGATCGCGTCATAAACGAAATCGAAACTTTCATGCACCAGCGGCGATCCCGTCGATGTGATGGTCCGCAGGGAAGACAGATCATGCGTATCCATCGGGCGGATGTTATTGGCTTTGAGCGCGTCGATATATTTGGCCGCCGTACCGAACAAAGTGCATTGATGCTTGCTGGTGAAATCCCACAACGCATGGCCGTTCGGATAGAACGGCGATCCATCGAACAGCAGCAATGTCGCTTCGCTGGCCAGCACACTGACCAGCCAGTTCCACATCATCCAGCCGCAGGTGGTGAAATAGAAAACGCGGTCATCCTTGCGGATATCACATTGCAAGCGGTGCTCTTTCAAATGTTGCAGCAATGTGCCGCCATGGCCATGCACGATACATTTCGGAATGCCGGTGGTGCCGCTGGAAAACATGATGAACAGCGGGTGATTGAACGCCACGCGGTTAAACGTGATGTCCTTTGCCGCAAACGGTGAGATCAGATCATTAACCGTGACCGTATCCTTCATCCCGGAAATATCCGGGTTCTGGTTGGTGAAGGGGACAATGACCGTTTTCTTTAAACCTTTGAGTTGCGGCTGGACCTCGCGGACCTTGGACAGGCAATCAACGACCTTGCCGTTATAATAATAACCCTCGACCGCGACAAAAACCGTCGGCTCGATCTGGCCGAAACGGTCCAGCAGCCCTTGCGTTCCGAAATCGGGCGATGCCGAAGACCAGATCGCGCCAATTGACGACGTCGCCAGCATGGCGATGATCGTTTCCGGCATGTTCGGCATGAATCCGGCAACGCGGTCACCCTCCTTGACGCCAGCTTCTTGTAACGCCTGCGCCCAGCGGCTGACTTGCTCATACAGATCGGAATATTTTAATGTGCGCTCGGTTTCTTTCTCGTCACGGAAAATAATAGCGACACCGTCATCACGGCGACGCAGAAGGTTTTCGGCAAAGTTCAGACACGCCTGCGGGAAAAACTGCGCGCCCGGCATTTTGTCGCCGTCTTTCAGGATGACAGCGCCCTTGTCGCCGATCACGCCGCAGAAATCCCACAGCATGTCCCAGAAGGTTTCTGTATCGTCGATACTCCAGCGCCACAGATCCTGATAATCGGCAAAACGCTTGCCCGTGCGCTTCTCAGCAGCCCGCGCAAAGCTGAACACTTGCGAACCTTCGGCCTGCGCCTTCGATGGCGACCATAAAGCTTGTTCGGAAAGATTGTCGATTTTCATGCTGGCTTGCCCGCTCATGGCTGAACTCCGGAATGTCCCTGTCATATTATTATTGAAAGCAGGTCCCATTTCCCCATGACGAGCGCCATGAGTCAAGGCCGGAGACGGATTCAAATCACAGCCCGCTTCGGATGAATATTCTGAAGGAACGCGGCAAACCGGCAGCGCGGTGTCAGTGTTTATCGGGCTGAACCAGCAAGCGCGGTAAAGGCGCGATCTTCTTCCGGCGATACCGGTATATCGCTGCAGGAACCCAGACCCAGAACAGGATAGTTAGACATGATCACCCTCACATTTTTCTTAATTAATTGATTTCGTTAAAGAATAACCTGTTTTCATGAATTATGCAAATAATAAGCACGTTTTTCTGCATCTGAAGAATTGCCCTTGCGGATGAATGGTTTACATTGTTTACATCGTGCCGAAAACCGGAGTTTAGTGATGAACCTGCGCCGCGCCGCCCTGTCCACCTTCTATGTGTCTGCTCTTTATATAATGTCACTGGCTTCCGGCGGATACGCGCACGCGCAGGCCACAGAGTCCGCTGCGCAAAATCATGCCCAAATCAGGATATTCCCTGAGGTCAACCGGATAAGCGCCGGCCAGACTCTTGAGATCGGCATAAACCAGACCCTTGATGAGGGCTGGCATACATACTGGATCAACCCGGGTGATTCCGGCACCCCGCTGGAAATTTCATGGACCCTGCCCGAGGGTTTCAGCGCAGGCGAGATAGAATGGCCGACCCCGCACAAAGTTCCGTTCGGGCCGTTGATGAATTACGGCTATGAGAAGCAGGCGACTTTGCTGCAGACATTGCGCGCCCCGCAAACCCTGCCGACAGGCCCGATCACACTGAAGGCCGACGTCACGGTTCTGGTCTGCAAGGACATCTGCATCCCGGAAAGCAGCAGTCACGAAGTCATCCTGAATGAGGGAAAACATACCGATCAGAGAGCAGCAATTTCTGCAGCGCGCGAGCATATGCCGCAGCAAATCGACTGGGCCGCTACATATAAAGAAGATACAACAGGAGAAAAGCCGACCTTAAGCCTAACCGTCTCCGTCACCCCGGCAGATAAGCTGGCAGGGGTCGATCCGCAATCCATCAGCCTGCTGCCGTATGAATGGGGCCTGATCGAGAATATGGCAACCCCGGTTACTGCACTCAAGATTTGAGAAATTACTGATTTTCATTCATCGTCCAAGGCCATGCAAGAGGTGGCTGCTCTTCTCGGCCCGTACTGCGGCCACGCGTTTCATTTGGTCGGAACTGCGGCCAAGATCGACAGCACCAAAGAAACAAAGCATTTCTTCCCCATCTCTGCCGAACCGGTGCCAGAAGCGCTGCTTGAAACAAGGTTAGCGAAGAAGAGAAGGAGAAGAAAAGCAAGATTTTGATCTGAACGATTTGTTGCAGATATCGATCGGCGACGGAGCAGCTTTCTCTCTCGAGTCCGCTGTTGCTGTGCGAAAGCGTGGCGACGCTGATGGCACTGACGAATCCCAGAGAATACGGCGTGATTGTCGTTCTGACCAACAGAGTGAGCAAACGAAGAAGAAAGAAGAAGAA